>JBFMDE010000058.1:0-6298 GCA_040754215.1 Chloroflexota bacterium | reverse complement strand
GCGCGCCGCCGAAGCCATCGCGTGACTTGTCCAGGGCCTCCTGGATCGTCTTCCCAGTGATGTCTCGACCGCCAAGGCCACAGACGGTGGAGGTGATCCGCGGCGCGCCTCGCCTACCCTGGAAGGCGCTGCGGAGCTCGGTGGCCAGTGGGCCGCCGCTGCCCAGCGAGATGGCCCGCTCCAGCACCACTACGTTGCGCATGCCTTCGAGAGCGGCCGCGATGGCCTCAGAAGGGAAGGGCCGGTAGGTGATAACCCTGAGTGCTCCTACTTTTCGCCCGCGGGCGCGCAGGCGGTCCACCGTCTGCTTGACAACACCCATGATGGAACCCATGGCCACGATGGCGGTAGTGGCGTCTTCTAGCTTGTATCCCTGCACCAAGCCGCCGGAGGCTCGACCAAAGGCCTTCTTGAATTCGGCGCAGACTCCGGGGATGATGTCCAGGGCCTTGAGCATGGCCTGGTGTATCATGTAGCGGGCCTCGGTATACTTGTCTGGCTCGGTATAGGCGCCGAGGGTCAGTGGGCTATCCGGGTCCAGCCGGTAGACGGGCTGGTATGGGGGCAGGAAGGCGTCTACCTGCTCTTGCTCGGGTATGTCTATCGCCTCGTAGGCATGTGTCAGGACAAAGCCGTCCATGCACGCCATCGCCGGTAGCATGATGCGGTGGTCTTCTGCCACGCGGTATGCCTGTATCAGCAGGTCTACGCTCTCCTGATTGTCCTCAGCGTAGAACTGCATCCACCCGGAGTCTCGTACCGAGATCGAGTCCTGGTGGTCGGTCCAGATGTTGAGAGGCGCTGAGACCGAGCGGTTGACGCAGGTCATGACCGCTGGCAGGCGCATCCCGGCGATGTTGTACAACACCTCGTTCATCAGGAGTAATCCCTGCGAGGTAGTGGAGGTGTAGGCGCGGGCGCCGGTGGCTAAGGCACCGAGGACAGCCGAGGCTGCAGAGTGCTCGCTCTCTACGTTCACATACTCAGCCTTCAGTTCTCCATCGGCGACCAGTTGTGCCAGCTCGGCCACGATGTGTGTCTGCGGGGTGATGGGGTAGGCTGAGATGACCTGTGGCCTGCAACGGGCCACCGTCTCGGCTACCGCCTGTGACCCTTCTACAAAGTGTTTAGTCATCTTGCTCCTTTATGCCGTGGAGAGGTGCTTGATCTCCGTGTTGTCGTGGTCGTGTGGAGCCTGACGTGGAGACACGCCAGGGATGCAGGGGGTGCCCTGTTCCTCGGGAATCATCTCGATGTCATGGACGGGGCACACCGTGGCGCACACGCCGCAGCCCTTGCAGTAGTTGAAGTCCGGGCAGTAGGTGTTCCTGACATCTCCTGTGATGCAATCTTCGGGGCAGGAGAGGGCGCAAAGCTCGCAGGCAATGCAGCTTATGTGCAGGAACATCGGCCGGCGGGTTGTGCGCCAGCTACCTGTCTTGTTGGCACGACTCGTGCCGGGACTGGCTACCGCACCCAGAGTCATTTTCATTTGATGCCTCACGCTCCTGGTTTATTGCTTCTTTCTTGTCGCTGTGCGAGTCTGGCTTTGCTTCCTTGCCAGCTCATAGGCCCTTTCCATCGCTTGGACATTTTTCTGTCCCATTGCTCCAGGGAACCTGTTGAGCACGGCCTTCTTCAACGAGGCCAGCTTCACCTCTCCGGTGACGGCGGCGAAGGCGCCGAGCATGGCGGTGTTGGCGCGGTCGGCGCGGCCAAGGACCTCGGTAGCGATGCGGGACGCAGGGATGGTGACTACCTCGATGCCCTGGCGTAACCCAAGCGTAGAAGAGTCCTTCTCATCGTTGACGATCACCACTCCTCCCGGCTTCAGGCCGACGGTGACGTCATATCCCCTCAGCAGGGTGGAGTCTTGTACCAGGACATAGTCTGGCTCTCTGACCTGGGTACGGACGTTGATTGGGGTCTTGCTCAGCCTGACGAAGGCGTTCAGGGGTGCACCCATACGCTCTGCCCCAAAGTGGGGGAAGGCCAGGCTGTAGGTGTTCTCCTCAAAAGCGGCTAAGGCCAAGAGCATCGCGGTGGTTATCGCGCCCTGGCCGGCCCGGGCGTGAATGCGTATCTCTTTCATCGTGTCGGTTCTTCCTACCTTAACCAATTCCGTTTGGCCCCCTTCTGTTGTCGAGGGAGAGAAATGGCGGAGCTTGACGGGCAGTATCAAGCATGGTGGCCGTGTCTGCCGCCAATGAAGTCTCTAACCGTCAGACCGTCGAAGCAGGCCCCGTCGGTCTCCCGGGGGATCTTGCCGGTGGCACACAGGCCGAAGCATTCACGGCAGTCCATGCACACGCCAGTGGAGACCACCTCGTCTACGAAGGCCACCCTGCGGTCTATTCCCCTGCCAACGAAGGTCAACGCATTTGCCTTCTTGACCTCGGCACAGTAGCGCACGCACACCCCGCAGAGCGTGCACTGAGAGACATCGGACTCGAACCTCGTTTCAGTCACTCCGTACTGTTGCGCTACACTCGCCAGCGTCGGCGAGGAGGCCAGTAATAGCTCCCAGAGCACCTTTCGGACCTTGAGCACCTTGGGAGACTGCGTGTTCACCACCAGCCCATCCTCGACCTCGTACGCGCAGGAGGCCACCAGCCTGGCCCTTCCCTTTCTTGAAATCTCCACCATGCAGAGCCTGCAGGCGCCTTGGGGGAGGAGCTTCTCATGGTAGCAGAGGGAGGGGATGTGGACCCCCGCGTCGCGGGCAGCCTCTAGGAGGCTCAAGCCCTCGCGCGCCTTGACCTTCTTGCCGTCTATCTCCAGGGTTACGGTTCTCATCGGCGCCTCCTCTCGTGGCGTGCCGCTTTCCCTGCCAGCACTGGTGCTCGCGACACCGCCTTGCCGGAGAGCTTGACCACCGCGGAGAAGCGCGGCGGGCACACTTCGAGACATGTGCCGCACTTCGTGCACTTTTCCTGGTCTATGACATGGACGACCTTCTTGTCGCCGCTGATCGCATCCACCGGGCACTTTCTCAGACAGATCATGCAGGCCTGGCAACGTTCCGGTTGGATATAGTACGAGACCAGTGCCTTGCACACGCCTGCGGGACAGCGTTTCTGCTTGATGTGGGCATCATACTCGTCCCGGAAGTACTTGATGGTGCTGAGCACCGGGTTGGGCGCCGTCTGTCCCAGGGCGCACAGGGAGGCATCCGCCAGCACCTCCGACAGCTCGACCAGCAGTTCCACATCGCCGGCCCTGCCTTCACCCTGGCAGACCCTGTCCAGTATCTTGATCATCTGCCTGATCCCCTCACGGCAGGGCACGCACTTGCCGCACGACTCCTCACCCAGGAACCTGAGGAAATACCGGGCCACATCCACCATGCAGGTGTCTTCATCCATTACTATCATGCCGCCGGAGCCCATCATGGAGCCCACTTTGGTAAGCTCATCGAAGTCCACAGGCAGGTCGAGCAGGCCCTCGGGGAGACAGCCGCCGGAAGGACCGCCAGTCTGAACGGCCTTGAACTCCTTTCCCTGTCGGATGCCGCCGCCTATGTCGTAGATGATCTGCCTCAGGGTCATCCCCATGGGCACTTCCACCAGACCGGTGTTGTTCACCTTGCCCACCAGGGAGAAGACCTTAGTGCCCTTGCTGCCCTCCGTCCCGATGCTGGTGAACCAGTCAGCTCCCCTGTTGATTATCAGGGGGACATTGGCCCAGGTCTCCACGTTGTTCAGGGTGCTGGGCATACCCCAGAGCCCCTTCACGGCGGTGTGGATGTACTTTGACCTGGGCTCACCAACCCTGCCTTCGATGGCGGTCATCAAGGCGCTCGATTCACCGGAGACGAAGGCCCCTGCGCCACGGTGTATGCGGACGTCGAAATCGAAGCCGGAGCCGAGGATGTCGCATCCCAGGAGCCCGTGCTGGCGCGCCTGGGCCAGCGCGACCAGAAGGTTCTCCACGGCCAGTGGGTATTCCTGCCGCACGTAGACGAACCCATCGTGTGAGCCGATGGCATAGGCCCCGATGATCAGTCCCTCCAGCACGCTGTGAGGATTGCCCTCGAGGAGGCTTCTGTCCATGTAGGCGCCCGGGTCGCCCTCGTCGGCGTTAACGATGACGTATTTTTTCTCTCCAGGGGCATTGCGAGTTGTCTCCCACTTCACGCCGGCGGGGAAACCGCCGCCACCCCGGCCCCTCAGGTTGGCCTTCTTCACCGTCTCCAGCACCTGCTCCGGCGTCATCTTACATAGCGCCTTCGCCAGAGCCGAGTAACCGCCAAGGGCGATGTAGTCCTCTATGTTCTTGGGGTCGATGAACCTGTTGTTGCCCAGGACGGTGCGGGTCTGGTGCTTGTAGAATGGGATGTCGCCCTCCTGCACTATCCTGCGTCCGTCGCCATCCTGGTAGAGCAGCCTCTCCACCACACCCTTGCCAGCGAGGGTGGTCTCGATGATTTCGGGCACGTCCTCCGTCTTCACCCTCAGGTAGCAGACCTCTTCCGGGAATATCACCGTGATGACACCGCGCTCGCAAAAGCCATGACAGCCGGTGCGGCGGACCTCGACCTTACCTTGCAGGCCGTTCTTTGCTATCTCAGCCAGGAAGGCCTGGTACACTTTGTCGCAGCCGTAGGCGTGACAGCCCGTTCCGGAGCACACAGTAACGCAGGGCTTCCTCGGGTCCCTCTGAGATAGGATGCGCTTCCTGGCCTTTTCCAGGTCGGCGGGCGATCTGAGTCGAACCATGATGCCTTTCCTTTCAGTACGGCTAGTCGTAGGCATCGACAAGCCGCTTTGTCTCTTCGGCCGATGGGTTGCTGTGGTATTCGCCGTCCACTACCAGCACCGGCCCCAGCGCGCAGCAGCCAACGCAGTTCACCGTGCTCAGGGTGAATTTCTGGTCCGCGCTTGTCTCACCGGGCTCGATGTCGAGGGCCTGTACCACCCTCTCCAGCAGGCGAGGCGAACCCCGCACATGGCAGGCAGTGCCCATGCATACGCATACCTGGTGCCGGCCCTGGGGCACCAGGCTGAGGGCCTTGTAGAAGGTGCCTATCTGGTAGATTTGCCCCAGTGGCACCCCCAGTTTTTCGCTGATGCGCACTATCGCGCTCTTGGAGACCCAGCGTTTTTCCTTCTGGATGTCCAGCAGTATCTGGATCAGGGCCGACTTGTCTCCTCCGTATCTATCGATGATGCTATCTATGTCCCCCTGTTCCTGCAATACCTCCCTCACCGCCTTCAATACCCGGCGCACCTCTGGCGCGGATATATCCAGCCGTTCGCTTATGCACTGAACGGCACTCCTGGGAAGCCAGCGGCCTTCGCGTTCGACAGCCAGCAGCGTGCCGATGAAGTCGTCTTGCTGGAGCATAGCTTGGTTACCCCCTTGCGCTGTTTCCGGTGCCGAATGGGCGTCCGAGCGACGTATGAAGATATCATAAGGCATGTTCGCTGTCAATTTGCCTGCTCTCGCAGGCGGTGCGCCGGTATTGTTCATCTTCTCGATTGTGTTTTCTGCGTCTCTGTGGCGCTCGCCAGGTCCTGGCCGGCGACGAAGGCGTCCCGCAACGCTGTGGGGTGTCGGGCGATGGCGCCCGGCTCGTCCACGTGTGCGAAGACCAGTTCTCCAGCGTACTTGATGTCCAGAGTGGCGAAGAAGGCCCTGACCGTGGCCCGTGCGGGGGCGAACAGACGCTCCGTCGTGTACTGCATGCCGCCCACCGAGACGAAGAGGCCCCTGCGCTCCTTGCCCGGCGGGATGCTCACCGGCAGCTTGAGCACGTGCTTGAGCGCCCACAGCGCCTGGCAGCGGTCAATGAGGGCTTTGACCTGTGCGGTCAGGCCCATGAAGAAGATGGGCGAGGCCAGCACCAACCTGTCCGTGCCTCGGAGCTCGCGGTGCACGGCCTGCATGTCGTCTTCGACCACGCACCTGCCGGTCTCCAGGCAGCCATCGCAGTGGCGGCAGGGGGCGATGTCCAGCTCGCAGACCACCAGCGTCTTCGTCGCCGCCCCCTTGCTGGCGGCACCCTTCATCACCTCTTCCAGGAGCATGTCGGTGTTGCCGCGGCGCCGGGGGCTGCCGGCGATGCCCAGGACGTGGAGGGGTGTATGAGGGGGACTAGTGGCCATAGTCCTGGATGTCGGGGCTCTTGAGCATCTTCTTCAGGTCGAGTATGCGCGTGACGTGCGACTTCTCCTGGTCTATGACCCAGCCTATGACCTTGCGGTCCTGTTCGCGGACCAGTTTCTCCATCTCGGAGTAGAAGAGGATGGAGTTCTTCTCGAAGCCCAGGGCCGTGTCCAGGGCCTGCTCGTCGCTG
>JBFMDE010000057.1:6883-9238 GCA_040754215.1 Chloroflexota bacterium | reverse complement strand
CGGGCCAGATTGTCCTCAGGGATGCCGACGCCGGTGTCGGCGACCTCGACTATCACCGAGGAATCAACGGTCCTCGTGGCGAGCCTCAGCTCTCCGCCATCGGGCATGGCCTCGCAGCTATTGAGGAGCAGGTTACCGAGCATCTCCTGTATTTCGACCGCGTCTCCGGGCACCAGCGGGAGGCGCTCATCGTATTCCCTGGTGACGCGGACCCTTGACGCCGAAATCCTGGAATCGAGAAGAGTCACCGCGTGTTCCAGGGCGTCGTTGACATCGGTGCAGGCCACTCCGTCTTCAGAGGGCCGCGAAGGGGTGAGCAGGCATCTCACGACCCTGGCGATGCGGTCTGCCATCCCGCGGATGACCTCTACGTGTTGTCTGGCCTTCTCCGTCTTGAGGTGCTTATCGGCTCCTTCCAGGAGCAGTTCAGCCCGGCCGCGTATGGCAAAGATGGGATTGTTGACCTGGTGTCCTATGCTTGCCACCAATGTCCCGAGTGAAGCCATCTTGGCTGACTGCACCAGTTGCGCCTCGGCTGCCTTTAGCTGCTCCATCTGCTGCTCCAACCTGGCGCTGAGCGTGACCACTCTGGAGAATGCCCTTTGCACGATGACCACCGGGATGACAAACAGCAGCAATGCCCAGGGGGCTACGAAGGTCGCTACCGCGCCGCCGAAGCCGACAGAGAGGAGTGCCAGTTCCTGGGCGACATCGGCCCTCCAATCTGGCTTCCACCGCCACAGCGGGCTCTTGCCAGTTTCCAAGGCCGCCGCTCCTGCCACGGCAGCGCGGTTGACCGCGAAAATCATGATGGCTGCAAGTGTCGCCCCGGAAACACCACGTGCCGTTGAGAAGAATGCCCCGGGCTCGGGGCCCAGTGTCCACAAGGCGAGCCCGGCAGCAGCGGTATAGAGCGACGCTGTCGCGGTGTTGAAGACTAGGTAGAGCCATGGCCTTCTCAGGGCTGCCTCCGAGGCGATTACGCCTACGATCGCTGCGAGTGCGGCCAGCGCGGGGTGTAGCAGAAGCACCGCGGCGAATAGCGGTGCGGAAACGACGTTGACCTTGACCTTTGATGACAGGGGGACCGGGTACGCCCCGGCAAGGGCGATGAGGATGGCGAAGGCAACTGTCAGCGCCAGCCCGCGCGCGGTGAAGTCAAGGGGTTGTGCAAGGAGGCTCAGGGCAAACATCCCCGAGCCCAGTGCCATCACCGAGCCGACATATATCTTTAGTGGGGCGCTCAGTTGGCGCATACGGTTCCCCACACCTCTTTTCTCTCGTGAGGGATGCGCTCTGCTCGCGACGTCACGCCTACAAGGTTCGGTGAGGCCGTGAGCGGATAGATATTCCTCATCGTACTGGTGACGTGCGAGCGACGGGGGATAGTGCGGTGGGTATCGAGGCCCTCACGACCGTCGCTTTTCCGACCCACCCAAAGGCTTTGGCCAGTATCTCCGTGCCTGTCCAGACCTGCACCAGTATCCTTGTCCCCTTCGGGGACTTTCCGGGGCCCGATGTAGGCCCTCCCCCCGGCGGGGCTGTGGCCAGCACGGTGATCTTGGTCTGGATTCCCCTGGAGTTGATGCGGAGTTGTGCATTGTTCTTCCACGTCACGAGCGCCCCTTGGGGGTCGACGACGTTCACAGTCACCCCGCGGGGGACCTCTATGGTCACCGAGGTGGCGTAGACCCAGGGAGTGTCCAGGCTGGCGAACTGGATGTTGACTGTGGTATAGCCCAGCCCCTCGTTCCCGATGGAGACGATGGGGTCGTTACACCAGCACCACCCTGCCTGGGCCACCCCCGTAGAGGCCAGCATCGTCAGGACGGCTGTCAGGGTGACCACCAGGGCCAACCAACGTTTGCGGGTTTTTCTCAACTCCCCACCTCCTTTCTGAGCGCTGGTTTCCATAGGAAGCGTACCACCGCCAGGTGTGGACTTCGTGTGCTAAAGGTTTGGACACATCTAGGCGTTGGTAGCGCATACCGGATTCGAACCGGTGGTCTCCTCCTTGAGAGGGAGGTGTCCTTGGCCGCTAGACGAATGCGCCCCGAGTCTCTCTGGCTGGGGATCCAGGATTCGAACCTGGCCATGCAGATCCAGAGTCTGCTGTCCTACCGCTAGACGAATCCCCAGCGCGGCAAGTATTGTAGCAATCCGTTCCCAGGCTGACAAGCCCAGGGGGCGGAAGCTTAATCCGTGAATACGAATTCAAACAACTCGCCCTTGGCGTGAACCTTCACCCTCACCTTGCCTCTCCCATCGAGGGAGAGGGACCATGATTCTCCCTCCCCTGGCGGGAGGGAGTCAGAGGGAGGGGGAGAATCCACGGATCGGGGCGGAATATGCCTT
>JBFMDE010000057.1:0-6783 GCA_040754215.1 Chloroflexota bacterium | reverse complement strand
TGGTTTTCGGCCGCTACCTGGGTCCAGCGGAGGTTGAGCGCTTGACGGAAACAACCCGCCTCTCCCTGGAGGTGCGTGGCTTCGACGATGCGAAGGCGCCTGCCGATTTCCAGGAGGCGCGCCTGAACCTTACGGCTGAGGAAGGGGTCGTTGTCCGCCCACTGAGCAAGCAGGTCGTTGCTGGTTACGCCAGGGTGGACGACATCTACGGGAGGCCCGTCTTGCTGCTGCGGGTTGACATGCCCCGGACCATATACCAGCAAGGGCAGTACACCATGCGTTTCTTTCTCCTCTTCTTTCTGGCTAGCGGCCTGGTCTTCATCGCGGTGGCAATGCTGTTGCTGGAAGGGTCGGTGCTATCCCGCCTGGCCAGGCTGAGCTCAGCCGTGAGCAGCCTGGGCGAGACCGGTGACCTTTCCCGTCGCATAGCCATGCCGGGCCGCGACGAGGTATCTGGTGTGGCGGGCACGATCAACAGAATGCTGGGGGTGTTGGAGCAGCTACAGGCGGAGCGCATCCAGTCCGACGAGGCCCTCAGGCGTAGGCTTGATTTCGAGAAGACCATTTCGGATACATCAGCGCGGTTCGTTGGCATCTTCGACCTGGATGGGGCCATCAATGCCTCCCTTGCCGACATCGGCAGGTTGAGCGGCGCCAGCCGGGCCTATCTCTTCCTCCTGAGTGGTGACAGGGCGACGATGGACAACACGCACGAGTGGTGTGCTGAGGGGGTGAGTCCGCAGATAGACAACCCGAAGGGCCTTTCTGTAGAAGCGTTTTCATGGTGGGTGACCAAGTTGCGGAATGGGGAGATAATACACGTTCCTGACGTCTCCCGAATGCCGTCCGAGGCCAGGGCCGAGAGAGAAATCCTCGAGAGCCAGGGCATCAAGTCGCTCCTGGTGTTGCCGGTGAATATCAGAGGAGAGCTGGTGGGCTTCATCGGCTTCGACAACGTCAGAGAAGCGAAGAGGTGGGAGGATGATGACCTGGCTGTACTATGGGTCTCCTCTCACATAGTCGGGAATGCCCTGGAACGTGTCAGAGCAGAGGATGTGCTGAAGGCTCATGCCCAACGGATGGAAGCCCTGCATCAGGTGAGCCAGGCGGTGGCCGGGTCGCTTGACCTGCAGGCTGTGTCTGCCCTGGCGCTGAGTGCCGCCCTGAAGGCGCTGGACCTGGACGCGGGGGTCATCAGGTATCTCGATGGACAGAGGCAGGAACTGGTGTTGCTGTCCCATCAGGGCCTCTCTGGGGAACTGGCCCGAGAAATAGAGGGGGTGCCCAGGCTGAGGCTGGGGCAGTCGCTGGCGGGCAGGGTGGCGCAGTCCGGCAACTTGACGGTGATGAACGACCTGCCGGAGGACGCCAGGGCGCTGTTCCCGTCAGCAGAGCGCGCGGGCTTCCGCACATACGTTGGGGTGCCACTCAAGGCCAAGGACAGGGTAGTGGGTGTGCTCACCGCCTTTGACCGGGTTGGGCACAGCTTCACGCCCGACCAACTGGGGGTGTTAATCAGCACGGGTAACATGGTGGGCATGGCGATTTCCAATGCGCACCTGTTTGAGTGGGTTGAGACTGGGAAAAAAGAGTGGGAGATGACCTTTGACTCCATGAGCGATGGCGTGGCCATCCTCAGCCTGGACTACAGCATCCTGCGGGCCAACGAAGGTCTGGCCATGATGCTGGGCACGACCCCCAAGGACCTGGTAGGCCGCCATTGCTATGAGGCGGTCCACGGCCTGGACGCACCGCTGGCAGAGTGTCCCGTGACCAGGTGCATGGCTGTGGGACGGCGCTGCGACTTGGAATGCCCGGACCCGCGCCAGAGCGGTCGCTGGCTGCACATGCGCGGGGAGCCGGTCACGAATGACAGGGGCGAGGTGGTCAGTACAGTATGCACCATCCGTGACATCACCGAGCTCAAGCGGGCTCAGGAGGAGATGGCCAACCTCGACCGTGCGAAGACGGAGTTCATCTCGGCTGCCTCGCATGACCTGCGCACGCCGCTGTCTTCCCTCAAGGCCTCCGTTGACCTGCTCCGCGGCTCCGACAGGGAGACCATGGGTGCCGATTCCTACAGCAGGCTGCTGGCAAACATGGCGCGCAGCGTCGAGAGGCTGGAAAGGCTGGTCAGTGACCTCACTGACATAGTGGCCCTGCGCAGCGCCACACTCAAGCTGAACCTGGACCAGGTGGACCCGGCCGAGGTGGTAGCCTCAGCCACAGGCGTGGTATCATCACTGATGCAGAGCAAGGGGCAGACTCTGGAGACGAAAGTGGAGCGTGACCTTCCCCTGGTGACTGTGGACAGGCACCGCTTGGAGCAGGTACTGGTGAACCTGCTCTCCAATGCCAACAAGTTCTCGCCCCACGGGGCCACGGTCTCCGTGACCGTGCGCCGCGATGATAGTCAGTTGCTGTTCAGTATCACTGACACCGGCACGGGCATCCCTGAGGAGGAGTGGGAGAAGGTCTTCGAGCCTTTCTATCGGGGTGCCAGCGAAGCCACGCGCCGCGCCCCTGGTAGCGGTATCGGCCTGAGCATTGCCAAGCACTTGGTGGAGCTGCACGGCGGCAGGATCTGGGTGGAGAGCAGGGCAGGCAAGGGCAGTTCCTTCTTGTTCACACTGCCGATCGAGGGTCCGCTATGAAGGTATTGCTGATTGACGACGACCCCGACGTCGCCGAGACCGTTACCATGTGCTTCAACCTGAGCTGGCCTGAGGCCAAGGTGGTCGTGGCATATGACGGCCGCAGCGGCATAGAGATGCTGGAGAAGGAGAAGCCCGATGTCGTCATCCTGGACCTCGGTCTCCCCGACATGGATGGGATGGACGTCTGCCGCCACATCCGCCGTGTCTCTGACGTCCCCGTGCTCATGCTCACTGCCAGGGGTCAGGATGTGGACAAGGTGAAGGGGCTGGAGGGAGGCGCAGACGACTACATCACCAAGCCGTATAGCTATGTAGAGCTCCTCGCCCGGGTGAGGGCGGTGCTCCGGCGCAGCCAGGCAGCCCTTCCCATCAGCGATGAGCCGCCCTACGTGGCCGGCGGTCTATCCGTTGACTTTGCCGCCAGGGAGGTGTCCTGGCGCGGCCAGCCGGTGAAGCTGACCCCCATCGAGTACCGGCTCCTCTATCACCTGGTGAAGAACCGTGGCCGCGTGCTGCCGCACCGCACCCTGCTGGCCAAGGTCTGGGGCCGGGAGTATGTGGATGACACCGACTACCTCAAGGTACACATCCAGCACCTGAGGCAGAAGCTGGAAGAAGACCCCCAGAAGCCGCGGATGGTCCTCACCGAGCGTGGCGTCGGCTACAAGTTCGTCGAGCCTGAGGCTTAGGCAGATTACCCTCAAAAAGTCACTCCGCTCCAGATGCCCATGTTCCTATGTCGTTGCGAGCGAAGCGAAGCAATCTCATAACGTTTCTCCTACGCAGAGGTATGAGATTGCCGCGTCGCCCGCCGTAGGCGGGCTCCTCGTAATGACAGGTTAGGGTTTATCCTCACCTGTTCATCCTTCGTGGTGCTGGTAGCAATCAGCATCAAAGACTCTTTACCGAAACTTTACCTTTCTTAGCCAAATCTCTATCCGCGCTGCACGCCCCGCTTGACCTTCAGGTGGTACTCTTATCATGCGATGGACACAGTGTGGCGTGAGCCGTGGGGCGATAACGTGGAAGGACACAGGTGTGCCAACTGCGGCATACCCATAGCCTGGGCCGGTTCCCAGGTGGTCAGGGGCGGGCAGACGTACTGCTGCGATGGCTGTGCCCGGGGCGGTCCCTGCTGCTGCAGCTATCCCGACATGTCGGGATGGGGCGTCGCGCTGGAGGCTATGAAAGAGGACCAGAGTTGAGCAAGCTTAGGCTCGTCTTTGTGCTCTCCCTGGTGCTGCTGGCCTTCCTGCTGGTGTGGGTGGGCCGCCTCAGCTACGCGCAGCTTGGTGGTGAGAGCGACTCCTCGGTCGCTTCCTCGGGGCGGCACCTGGAGCTGGATGGGGGAGGCGTGGTGCTCAGCTACACGACCCGCAATGAGACGGGGCGGGCGCTGGAGTACAGCTACTACTTCTACGAGGACGGTGAGCTGGTGCTCGGCGAGACCAGAGTGGTGGAGGCGGGCAGCAGCTTCGCCTTCACTGCTAACGTGGACCCGGAGGAGGGTGGGCTCGAGAAGCTGAGGCTGGTGGTGTACCGGCAAGGTGAGTCTGAGCCGCTGGTTGACGAGACGCGGTATGTGAAGGAGCTGGTGAGGTCGCCATGAGCCAGCAGGGTCGCAGGGGCCTCATCCTGAGGATAGCCATGGTGTGGCTGGGCCTGCTGTTGCTGGCTGGCTTCGGCCTGGGCCTGGAGCGGATAGGCGGCCCGCTCGAGGGGACGGTGTTTCCGCAGGTGCCGAGGCAGGGCGAGCCGGTGGTGGTCCGCTTTGAGCTGGAGAACCCGCTGTCCCATGCCTCGTGGGTGGAGTACCGGCTGTATGCCGATGGTGAGCTGGTGCTGGATGGCAGGCGGCTGCTGCCGGCGCTCTCGAGCCAGCACCTGGAGTATGTGCGCCGCAGCGAGGTGGGGCTTCAGAGGCAGGAGGTGTTCGTGCTGCGGACGAACACGGGCTGGGGGCGGTATGACAGCGTACTGGCGACGCCTCCCTATCCACCCCAGGTGATGAGCAGCATAGCCTCCTTTGCCTCCTTCGCCTCCTTCTCCTTCTCGTCCTCCTCATCCTTCTCGGCGACGAGCGTGCTGGTGACCAGGGAGTACTACGAAGGTTCGTTCGGAGTCAGCGGCGCTAACATAGGCCTGCTGCTGTCACTGGTGCTGCTGGCGATGCTGCTGTTGCTGGAGATGGTGGGGCCGGCGAGAGGGAAGGACACGGTCACAGTGCTGGGCAGGCTGAGGCTGAATTTTGGCTGGCTGTCCACGGTGCTGCTGCTGATATTCCTGGGCATGGTCTTCACCAGGGTGATGCTGATAGTTTGGGCTTCAATGGGGATTTGACTCCAATGACGATGACTGACCAATCAAAATCAAAGAATGGGATGGAAAAGATGGAACACCATAGCTGTGCCAACTGCGCCATAGAGATAACCTGGGCCACTGTGCCTGTGGTGAAGGACGGGCAGGCGTACTGCTGCGATGGCTGTGCACAGGGCGGCCCGTGTTGCTGCACCTATGGTGCTGGAATTCCGAAATCCGAAGCACCAAGTCCCAAACAATATCTAAATCTAAACGTCCCCACCGTTTCTGGCTCTTGATTTCGCTCATCGTACGCAAGCATTTGTGTCGTCAGATATAATACAGGTCGGTGCAAGATGATTGGCAGACAGGGTGTTGGAGGCCGAGACATGCGACTCAGGCTGTGGCTGTGGGCGCTGGGGTGGCTGGCGGTGGTCCTCCTGGCCTTCCGTGGCCGCTGGGAGCTGGTAGTATCCGAGCTGTCAAAGGGGGCGCCGGACAACTACTTCAATGCCGCGGTGCTGACGCTCTGCCTGCTCTGGGTCTATCTGAGACGGCGCGACCTGGTCAGCCGCATGCGCTCCAGCCGCGTCACCCTGCCCCAGGCGGTCCTGGGGCTGGCTATGGTGGGAGCGGCGTTGTTCCTGCCGCAGACCGCTCGCTTCACCGTCCTGGGGTTGCTGCTCTGTGGCCTCGGCCTGTTCATTGCCCTTTTCGGCAGGGCGGCAGCCATCCCCGGCATGGCGCTCGCAGTGCTGGCGGTGACGCTGCTCATACCCTGGGCCATCTCCAGGTACATTCGCGGCCCCTTTGCGCTGGCGCCGGTGCTGGCGCTCGTTCCGCTGCTCTCCGCCCTGGGCATACCCGCACTCCATGAGGGCATGGTCGTGGGGGTCGTGGGCCCGTCGGGGGACTGGGTATACGCGGGCATCAATGTTGGCTGCGCCGGCCACACTGCCTTGGGCATAATGGCCGGCCTCTTCTTGCTGATGATGCTCGACGCCCCCCTGTCTCCCAGGAGGGCCGTCCCGATGCTGCTGCTGGCTTTGGCCGGCGCCTGGCTCCAGAACCTGCTCCGGCTCGTCATCCTGTTTTCCGCCGGCCACCTCTGGGGCGAGGCAGCGCTATGGTCGTTTCACTCCTATCTGAGCTACATACTGCTGCCGGCGTGGTATGCGCTGTTCGCCTTTATCGAGCTCAGGGTATCTCCACGAGGGTCGGTGTTAGGCCGTGCCAGCGGTGTGGCAAGGCCGAATCTGGGCCAGGGTGCAGTGGAGGGAGGACTGGCATGAGAGTTGAGACTATGCGCTTCAAGAGGCGGTCCGGGAACTGGCTGAGGCGCCTGGTGGTAGGGCTTGCAGTAGCGCTGGCGTTGTGTCTTGTCGCGCTGCCGGTCTTCGCCGCCCACACCGCCACGGTGACCAACATACCGACCTCGGCCGACCCCAACACCAGCACCAGCTTCACGCTCACCGTCACCAACGATGCCGGCAGCGCGGACAGGATAAAGCAGGTGGATTTGGTGGTGGACTCTAGCTGGAGCAGCGTGGCCGCGGGCACGCCTCCCACCAACTGGAGCGCGAACGTGGTGGGCAACACCATCACCTGGACGGCGACGAAGGTCAATGCGAGGATAACAGCGGGCTCATCGAAGGACTTCCCCTGGTCGGCGACGACGGGTGCCGCTGAGACCTCGTCCCACCAGTGGACTACCACCGACGATGGCACCCCTACCCCTGGGACCGATACGGGTACGGTGACCACGGTGGTGGGGGCTGCCGACTTCTACCCGCTGGCGGCGCTGGGCCTGCTGGTGCTCATCTACCTG
>JBFMDE010000056.1:0-9514 GCA_040754215.1 Chloroflexota bacterium | reverse complement strand
TTGGTGGATTATTCTTTTGCAGCCTAGAATCGGGCCATGAAAGGGGGTGAGCCATGACGGAGATTATCGGCAAGGTGGAGTGCAAGAATTGCGGCTCTGATGCCGTGGTCAAGTATGGCCAGTATAAGGGCATTCAACGCTACTTCTGCAAAGCGTGCCAACGGAAGTTCAAGGGCGACAACGCCCTGTTCCACATGAAGGTATCGCCAGAGCATATCAGCACAGCACTGAGTATGTATTACTCAGGCTCTAGTATCAGCGACATCCGCAACCACCTGAAACAAGAACATGGCTACTACCCCTCAAAGTCGGTTGTCTTCGACTGGGTGAACAAATACACCGACTTGGCTACCAAGCAATTCCGTGACTACCATCCGAAGGTAGGTAATACATGGATTGCCGATGAAACCATGCTCGACCTCGATAAGAATCACAAGGTTTGGTTCTGGGACATCATAGACGAGAAGACCCGATTCCTCTTGGCTTCCCATGTGTCCCTGACTCGTACCACAGAAGATGCACAGTCATTAATGGAGAAGGCTGCACAAAGGGCGGGGAAAGTGCCAAAGGTGGTCGTCACCGATAAACTAAACGCCTATCTGGATGGGGTAGAACTGGCCTTCGGCGCGGATACGGAACACAGGCAGGGCGCGCCATTTAGACTACTGAGTAGTGAGGAAAGCACAAGCAGGGTGGAACGCTTCCACGGCACCATCAAAGACCGCACGAAAGTTATGAGGGCATTCAGGGACGTGGAAACCCTGATTCAGTTCATGGAAGGCTATCTGGTCTACTACAACTACTTTAAGCCACACGAGGCCTTGAACGGCAAGACTCCTGCCGAAGTCGCAGGGTTGGACTATCGGATTAAGAACTGGAAAGACCTGAGCCGCCTTCCGGTATCGAAGCAAGAGGAAATCCGAAGCCATAAGGCACCGAAGACAATCACGCCGAAAGCTAAGGTGAATCTGAGGGGAGCATTCAAGCGGCATCGAATGCCAAGGATAACACCGAGGGTTCCGAGGATTACGCCGAAAGTGGGGATGCTAGCGTGAACTGGCCTCCGACTCCGCCAATAATCACAGTCAATGAACTGTGGATAGCCTTCTACGTCTTGGTTGCTATCGTGGCTGTCCAAGCGGGCCTAATAGTTGGGTTGGCATTGCGCGTAGGAGGTTTGCGCAGATTATTTTCCATGACTGCGACGATAGCCAACGATAGATATGACCAATCCGTAAATAAAAAGGCCCATTCCCGCAGCCCCGTAGACCAACAGTGCCAAGTAGAGAATTGGCACAACCCCAATACGTCCTCGATTCTGCTCGATAAGATTACTGATAATGTCAGGCACAAGGTCGGGCATGGCCAGTTGGAATGCGATGATGGTGAGACCTATTGCCGAAACGAGAATGCCAGTAAGGACAGTCACCCATCCACTTTACCAGAGGATGCCCAATCTAATCAACCAAAAGGGAACGATACCGTGTCGGACATGATGCTTTATGTGCTTGAATGCTTTATTCCCATCGGTAATCAGCCGCGCCTTGGTCAAGTCCAAGTTGGCTCGTAGGATTGGCCCCATTGTCTTGGCTGTGACCTCTGGAACCTTTATTGTGCGGACTTTGCCGTTGCGCTCTATTATTCCGAACACAACCGCCTTTTCCATGCGAGGGTGCTTCTTTGGTTTTTCTCGTAGCCCCATCCGAATCTCGTCCTGAATGCGCTCACGCCAAGTCCAATGTCCGCGTTGCTTCCCACCAACATATGTCTCGTCAGCTTCCACAGTACCGGAAAAGGGTGCCAGAACGCCCTTCTCCCGCATGGCTTCACGAACCCTATGTGCCATGAACCATGCGCTCTTGTAGGTAATATCCAGACTGCGATGTAGCTGGTGAGCACTCACCCCTTTCTTCGAGGCGCACATAAGAAATATCGCTGCGAACCACTTGTTCAAAGGAATCTTGGAGTCCTCAAAGATGGTGCCTACTGTGGCTGTAAATTGCCTCTTGCAAGACCGGCACTTGTAAAGCCTCTGAACCTTGTTTCTTGTCTCTGTCTTGCGTTCCAGCTTGTATGGCTCATTTGCACCACACTTCGGGCAATGTGGGCCGTGCGGCCAACGCATTTGGTCTAGGAAATCTCGACATTCTTGGTCTGACCACCTGAGAACCTTCTGGAAAGTCAACTTGCCTGTACTCATAGCTATCGCTCCTATCTCTGTACAAGACAAGTATAGCACATTTGTGCTGGTGTGTCAAGTATCTAATCGCCAGGTTGCTTCATGGAAGCTTATTGTATAATGTTGTAATTGTAATCCCCGAAAGGGTGGAGGTTAAGAATTGAGAGTCCTTGTTGCTGACCCTGTGGCCGAGGAGGGCATCGCCCTGCTCGGGCAATACGCTGAAGTGGATATCAAGCTCGGGCTGAGCCAGGAGGAGCTCAGGTCCATCATCGGCGATTACGAGGCCCTGGTTGTACGTAGTGAGACCAAGGTTCCTGCTTCGGTTATCGAGAAGGGCACCAGGCTGCTGGTAATCGGGAGGGCTGGCACTGGGGTGGACAACATAGATGTGGGGGCGGCTACGCGCAAGGGAGTGGTGGTGGTCAACGCTCCGACAGGGAATACCGTTTCCGCTGCCGAGCACACCATCGCCCTGATGCTGGCGCTGGCGCGGCACATCCCTCAGGCCCATGCCTCGCTCCGCGCCGGACAGTGGAGGCGCAAGGACTTCATGGGGGTCGAGGTCAAGGGTAAGGTGCTGGGGGTGGTGGGGTTAGGAAACGTTGGCTCCGAGGTGGCTCGCCGGGCCAAGGGACTGGAGATGCAGGTCATCGGCCATGACCCCTTTGTATCGCCAGAGTATGCCCGCAATCTTGGTGTCGAGCTGGTGGGCCTCAACGAACTCTTGCAGAAGGCGGACTTCGTTACCCTGCACCTGCCACTGACCTCAGAGACGAAGATGCTCCTTGGTCCCAAGGAGTTGGCGCTGTTGAAGCCCACGGCGCGGCTGATCAACTGTGCCCGTGGCGGGCTGGTGGACGAGCGGGTGCTGTACGAGATGGTGGAGAGCGGAGGGATAGCCGGCGCTGCCGTGGATGTCTTTAGCCAGGAGCCTGCCTGCGACAACATCTTGTGTGGCAGCGACAAGGTAATAGTGACTCCTCACCTGGCTGCCTCTACTGCCGAGGCCCAGACACTGGTGGCGGTGGACGTGGCGCAGCAGGTGGTGGAGGTTCTCCAGGGGCGGTCCGCCAGGTACGCGGTGAACGCTCCGCTCATTCCGGCGGAGAAGTTCGGGGTGCTGGCGCCCTTTGTCCAGGTCGCCTCGGCGGTGGGACGTCTGGCAAGTCAGTTGATTGACGGCCAGATGAAAGCCCTGCTGATAAAGTATGACGGCGAAGTTGCTAGCTTCGAGACCAGCGCGTTGAAGGCCGCGGTGATCAGGGGACTGCTGGAAGGCGCGACCGAGGAGCGCGTGAACCTGGTGAACGCCAGCATCATCGCCGCTCAGCGAGGCCTGAGCGTCATCGAGCAGAAGGGTGGTGTCTCCGAGAACTATGCCGGCCTGCTCACCGTTGAGGTCACCACCTCAGAAGGGGTGACGGTGGCGGCGGGGACGGTCTTCCGCGGCGAGCCCCACATCGTGCGCGTCAACAGCTACTGGCTGGACATCGTGCCCACGGGCGGTTACTTCCTGTTCGCCGACCACCGCGACCGGCCCGGGTTGATCGGGGCCGTGGGTAACGTGACCGGGAAGGCGGACATCAACATCAGCTCCATGCTGGTGAGCCGGCTCCAGCCTCGTGGACAGGCGCTGATGATCCTCGGCCTAGACGAGCCACTGCGCGAGGAGCAGCTACAGGAGATACTGGCCATTCCGGGCGTCAAGACGGCCAAGATGGTGAAACTGTAGGGGCTAGGTTGCCTTGGCCCCTCCCTTTCCTCTCACCAGTCTCCTCTTCAACTCCAGGAAGAGCTCCTCGTCGCCACTGATTTCCAGGGCCAGGGTTTCCATAGGACAGGGGCCGGTGCCCTGTGGGTTAGTGATGCGCGGGACGGCAGAGCTGGCGTAGCAGGGTATGTTCGCCGCACGCAGCAACTCCAGGGCGGGTCGGGAGGCGGCGAGTGTGGACACGGCGCCGACCTGGGCGAGCCTGAGCAGCCTGGCAGCAGCCACACCCACCACCTTGTCGGCTACTGATGCGCCTGCCATCTGAGCCCGATGCAGGTTGAGGCACTGGACGAGCGGACACAGTCCGTCCGCTGAAGAAGAGAAGATGACCGCGCCCTTCTTCTCCACCAGGAGGGACTGGCCGCTCTGCTGAAGCCTTTCCAGCATCCGGACAAGCTGGCTATCTTGAGACGAATGTTCTTCTGAGGTCACCGCAGGAGGCCTTCCTCCAGCCGGTACTCGGCGCTGCCCACGCCGACACGGAGCGCCCAGGCGATGTGTGCCACGTCCTCTGGGCCTTTGTCCGCCAGCATGGGTTCGATGGTGCCCAGCAGCTTCAGTCCATGGCAGTCCAGGGCCACGGGGTCGGTCCCCGCCAGCATGTACCCCAGGTCTGCCGGCTGGCCACCGTGCCGCATCTCGTTGGCGCTCAGGTAGGTCTGCACCGCGTCCATGATGGTCAGGTGGGGCCTGGCGATGGTGTTGACCTCGGCTATGCTGCGGTGGAGGTCCTTCAAGATGCGGGCATGCATCAGCAGGCGGTCGCGGTTGGGGAAAAGGCCGAACTGGTTCTTCAGCGCCCCCGTCAGAGAACAGTTGGGGTGTGGCTTGAGGACGGGCAGGGAGATGATGTAATCGCACTCTAGGGCGATGGCCGACACGTGAAGGGTGAAGCCTCGCTCCGTCTTCACCCTGGTGAAACCGAAGGCATGGAGGTTCAGCAGTTCCAGTCCGTGGGCAGCGCAGGTCTGGCGCAGAGGGTGCTCCTGGACTATGCGTGCCGGGTTGCCGGCGTCAAGGGCGGGGCCGTCGCCTACCACCATCTGACAATCGAACTTCTCCAGGAACTGCAATACGGCATCCAGCACCTCCGGATGCGTGGTGGTGGGGTAGGGCTCATGGGAGACGATATTGGGCTTGACCAGTACTTTCTTCGGGGCCCTGACCAGGAGGTCGCGAGCGGACCTCTCCAGCACGGCGGCAGCGAACTCCCGCCTGCGGCTGGTCTTCTCAACGTACACTGTGGATGGCATTGCCACGGCCGTCCTTCAACTTGGAACTGTGGCCCATGATACTATGGTGCGACCGCAGAGTCTAGCAAACGGTGCACCCATAATACCTCTTGCCAACCGGGTCGGTCATGTAGTAGAATTGCTGCGTTTTATGCAGGTTTCACAAGAATCGCAAGAATATGTCAACTAACGTAGGATTGCTGTAGATTTCCCAGAGGTGTATGAGCACGATTGGAAAGGTTCTTTGAGGTGATGGGATGGTGAAGAAGGAATTGAAGGAGGCTGGCGGGAGGTTGCTCACCATCAGCGAGGCCTGTCGGGTGCTCGGGGTGAGCGAGGCCGCGTTGCGGCAGTGGACTGACGAGGGTAAGGTGAAGGCATTCATCACCCCCGGTGGCCATCGCCGGTATCTTGATTCGGAGCTCAGGCAACTGATGCAGCGACATCGGCATGTTCACGGCCTGAGGGACCTGGGCCACCGGCTGGAGGGTGTGGTGCCCAGGGAGCGTGAGGTGGCGCAGGAGTACATGCGGTCCACCCGCTGGTATCAAGGGCTGGATGACACGGCCAGGGAACGCCTGCGGGAGCGTGGCAGGCGACTGGTGGGGGCGCTGGTGAGTTTCGTCACCAGGCCCTCGACGCGGCTCCAGGTCGCCGAGGAGTGTCGCGCCATTGGGCGCGAGTATGGGGAGGACCTGGCCAACCTGGGCCTTTCCCTGACCGACGCCATTGAGGCCTTCATCCTGCACCGCACCCCGCTCACTGAGGCTACCATGGAGCTGCTGAGCAACAGCGCACCGATGGACAAGCGCGCTCTCACGGCCATCCCTCAGATAAACCGGCTCATTGATGACACCCTGCTAGCGCTGGTGGAGATGCATCAGCGTGTCTCTGCAGAACGTATGAGCTCCAGCCCTGGAGGCGCTGCCCTGTGATCTCCGTCTCACGCCTGCTCTGCGACATGGCCACGGAGGGCGATTCCCTGCGCTACTACAGGGATACCGAGGCCACTCCCCGGCCGTCATCTTTGCGCTACCGGCCTATCGTGGTGTGGAACTGCACCCGTCGCTGCAACCTGCGCTGCGTGCACTGCTACGCCGGCTCCAGTGATGAGGGGTATGAGGGAGAGTTGGGCCATGAGGAGGCGAGGTCCTTCATCCGCGACCTGGCTGAGTTTGGTGTGCCGGTGCTGCTGTTCTCCGGTGGCGAACCCCTGTTGCGCGAGGATGTCCTGGAACTGGCCGCCTTCGCCCGCGAGCTGGGGCTGCGCACGGTGCTCTCCACCAACGGTACGCTCATAACCGAGGGTGTGGCCCTGAGGCTAAAGGATGTGGGCTTCGCCGAGGTGGGCATCAGCCTGGATGGCATCGGTGTCAGGAACGACCGGTTCCGTGGCCAGAGGGGGGCGTACCAGGCTGCGCTGCAGGCCATCCGGAACTGCGTGGGCATTGGCCAGAAGGTCTCCCTTCGTTTTACCATCACGCGCCGCAATCACATGGACATACCCGCCATTTTCGACCTCGTGGAGCGGGAGAGCGTGCCGCGGTTGTGTCTTTACCACCTTGCCTACGTAGGCCGTGGCAGCCGCATGCAGGGCGACGACCTTGGGCCGGCGGAGACCCGGGCGGTGGTGGACTACGTCTTCGACCGCACCGTGGAGATGCACCGGCGTGGGCTGAAGAAGGAAGTACTCACTGTAGATAACCATGCCGATGGCGTGTACCTGTACCTGCGGGTGAAGCGGGAGCAGCCGGAACGGGCGCCGCAGGTGCTGGAGTTGCTGCGGCGCAACGGCGGCAACAACTCCGGTATCCGCATCGGGGCGGTGGACAACACCGGTAACGTGCATGCCGACCAGTTCTGGTGGCACTACTCCTTCGGCAACATCCGAGAGCGCAAGTTCGGCGACATCTGGCTGGACACCTCCGACCCGGTGATGCGCGGGCTGAAGGACCGTAAACTGCTGCTCAAAGGCCGCTGTGCCCGCTGCCGCTTCGTGGACATCTGCGGCGGCAACCTCAGGGTGCGTGCCGAGGCGGTATATGGAGATATGTGGGCCGAGGACCCGGCCTGTTACCTTACCGACGAGGAGGTTGGCCTGGTCCCTGAGCCCCTGTGTTGATGGTTGAGGGTAGGCTGAAGCGATGGACTCAGAAGTAGCCCCACCCCGAATAGTTGCCTGGGAGATAACGCGGCGCTGCAACCTGTACTGTGCCCACTGCCGGGCCTCTGCTACTTGCGGCCCGTACCCGGACGAGCTGTCCACCGAGGAATGCCTCTCCGTGGTGGACCAGTTGAGCGAGATGGGGAGGCCCATGCTCATCCTCACCGGCGGCGAGCCGCTGCTGCGCGCGGACTTCTTCCGCCTCGCGAGATATGCCGCTCGAAAGGGCCTCCGGGTCACTGTGGGCTGCAATGGGACGGTACTGAGCAAGGAAATGGCGGCCAGCATGAAGGACGTTCCGGTGGCCAGGGTAGCCGTAAGCCTGGACTTCCCCAGGCGGGAGCTGCAGGACGGGTTCCGTGGCATGCCGGGTGCCTTTGATGCCGCGCTTGAGGGCATCAGGAACGCCCGCGAGGCAGGCCTGCAGGTGCAGGTCAATGCCACCGTCACCAGGCTCAATGCTCCTTACCTCGATGACCTGGTGTCTCTGGCGCTGGAGGTGGGCGCGGTGGCGTTCCATCCCTTCCTGCTGGTGCCCACCGGCCGGGGCAAGGGACTGGAGAAGGAGGAGTTGCCCCCCGAGGAGTATGAACGTGTCCTGGAGTGGACCTGCCGGAAGCAGCTAGAGCTGGGAGACAGGATGTTCTTCAAGCCTACCGATGCCCCGCACTACATGAGGGTCAGGCTGCAGTATGGTGGCCGCTCCCGGGCTGACCGGGGGGCGGGGCATCCGGGGGCGATGGGCGCCCTCACTCGCGGCTGTCTGGCAGGCACGGGGTTCTGTTTCATCTCGCACCTGGGCCGGGTACAGGGCTGTGGCTACCTGGACATCGAGGCCGGGGACCTGAGGCGCCAGTCCTTCAGGGAGGTCTGGCTGGGCTCGAAGCTGTTCCGCGACATCAGGGACCTCTCGATGCTCAGGGGCAAGTGCGGACTATGTGAGTATAAGAAGATATGCGGCGGCTGCCGTGCTCGTGCCTTCGAGGCCACCGGCGATTACCTGGCAGCCGAGCCCTACTGCGTCTACCAGCCCAGGATGGGCAGGGTGGTGGTATGACCGCACTGAACACCGTGCTGGATGCCGCTGACCGTGCGCTGCTGAACCTGTTGCAGCGCGATTTCCCCCTGGTCAGCGAGCCATTCCAGTTGTTAGCTGCAGAGATGGGGAGCACCCAGGCAGGGGTGCTGGGCCGGGTGCGCTCCTTGTGCCAGGGTGGGTTCATACGTTCCATCGGCGGAGTCTTCGACCCTGAGGGGCTGGGCTACCGCAGCACCCTGGCGGCGCTGCACGTGGCTGATGAGCGCCTGGACGAGGCGGCCCGCGTGGTGAACGCACACCCTGGCGTCAGCCATAACTATGCCAGGGACCACTACTTCAACCTCTGGTTCACGCTCTCTTTGCCCGCTGAGGAGGATGCAGACAGTGTGATCGCCATGCTGGCCTTGCAGACCGGCGCTGAGGCCAGCGCGAACCTGCCGGCGTTACGGGTGTTCAAGCTCAGGGTGTACTTCGACATGGTGGGCGAGGATGAACCCGATGGCGGCCAGGTAGCGACGGATGCTGCAGTCAAGACGAAGCGCGTCCGGCTTTCGCTGGAGGACAGGAAGGTGGTGGCGCTCCTGTGCCACGACATCCCCCTGGTGGAGAGGCCGTTCGATGTCCTGGCACGGCGCGCCGGGCTTAGGGCCGATGACTTTATAGTCAGGATGAAGCGGCTGCGGGAACAGGGCGTGATGCGCCGTCTCGCGGCCGTGCTCAGACACCAGAGGGCGGGGTTTGTGGCCAATGCCATGTCCTGCTGGAGGGTGCCGCCGGAGCTGGTGGAGACGGTGTGTAGCGCCGCCGGCGCCCGCAAGGAAGTAAGCCATTGCTATGAAAGGAAGACTGCACCCGGCTGGCCCTACAACGTCTTCGCCATGGTGCACGGTCGCAACGCCGGGGAGTGCCAGGCGGTGGCGGAGGCGGTCTCTCGCCAGGCTGGCGTTGCGGACTTCGTCCTGCTCCGTAGCACTAAGGAATACAAGAAGGAAAAGGTCAAATATTTCGAATGGCTGGTGTGAGGTAGCTCGTGCCCAAGCGCTATTCGTACTACCCCCTCTTTCTGGACATCGAGGGCAAGACCTGCTTGGTGGTTGGCGGGGGCGAGGTGGCGGAGCGCAAGGTG
>JBFMDE010000055.1:0-10152 GCA_040754215.1 Chloroflexota bacterium | reverse complement strand
TTCCCTGATTCGATGATTCTCCTGTCATCTGCTCTGTATTTGTCAGCCAGCTCCCTAGGATAGAAGTCATAATCTGTCTTGCCACTTATCTCTTCGGGCTGGATTCTCAGGTCGCGACCGTAGTTCACGTTGCAGGAGACATAAGCCAGATTCCTATCCTTCAGAAATATCTTCTGTGGAAGGTTCTCGACAAGCGTTCGGTACTTATTCTCACTTGCCCTTAGAGATGACTCCACCCGCCTACGCTCGGTGATATCCATGAAGTTAGCCAGAGTAGCTCGCTTCTCCCCATAGGTAATAGAAGTAGACGTCTCCATGGCCCACCTGACTTCTCCCCACTTGGCAATAAACCTAAATTCGTAGGGGGAAAGGCGTCTTCCCTTCAACATATCCACTGCGTCTTGTCTGGCCTTCTCCCTATCTTCAGGATAAACAAGCGCCGAAGAGTGCATGTGCAACAGCTCATCTTCGCTGTAGCCTGTGTATTTCAGAAACTGGGGATTGAGGAACCGAAACTTGCCATCCTGGACGATGTACACTCCAATCGGTGAACTATTGGCCAGTGTTTCGTAGAGCGCTATCGCCTCCTCGCTCGTGATGTTACCTTGAGGCCTATTACCTCTCTCCTTCATATTCATCCCTCCTAGTTGTGCTCCAAGGGAACAACAAGCGCCCCGTTCTCGTCGACATACCCGGAGACCATGTACCTACTCTCCATAGCCATCAGGACAACTTTCAAGACCTCGGCGTACATATCCTAATCTGGAGCAGCGAAGAAGCTGTCGGAGATATGAATCCGTATGGCCACTTCTTCAGACGCAGCCCGAGCTTGTGGCTTCCT
This sequence comes from Chloroflexota bacterium, assembly GCA_040754215.1. Taxonomy (GTDB): domain Bacteria; phylum Chloroflexota; class Dehalococcoidia; order JACPPY01; family JACPPY01; genus JBFMDE01. Next base: position 9,311 of record JBFMDE010000055.1, on the reverse strand, counting down.
TCTGTCCTGAATCCCCTCACCTCGTCGGATTATTGTCATTCCTTTTCTGATAGCTGGCGTTCAATGGCGTCCTTTCTGAATCGCCATTTACCTCCGACCTTGCTACCTGGGATAAGTCCCGATTTCGTCAAGCGGTAGACAGTCGACTTGTGAAGTCGGAGGTATTGAGCAACTTCATCGAGTGTCATCACTCTATTCCTACCATACGTGCTCATGAATCCCCTCCGCGAGCCTGACTAGGCACTGGTTGTGTGCACATCTGCGCGAGCTTTGCCAATCCCCTGCAATTGTCACCATCTTTCGCACTTAGTCTAAGGAGAACATCTCACGGCAAGATTAACAACGGACCCGGAATCCTCACAAGATAATCACAGGCAGTCACAGAACAACAGGCAAATTGAAACGGGGCCTCACAAGATCAGACCCAGTCTGGGACAACACCGGTACAGGTTGTCGTCACGCAACTAGCTCAAGGAACGTGGTGGCTTCATCAAGCCCAGTGGAGGCATCGACACGTCGGCCGTCTCGCTGTCCCGTCGCCGTTCTTCATCCATCCAGAATGGTATAATGAGGAAGACAGGAGGGGTGCTGAGGCTAGGAAGCAGGGCGGCTCAGTTGCCAGGCCAGAAGCAACGATTGTAGAATTAGTCATAGTCAACGGTGTTAGCGGGGTAGTAAGCAGGAGCTCAAAATCATGACACAGGGTACGTTTACACTCAAGGCCGGGCTGGCCCAGATGCTGAAGGGCGGCGTGATAATGGACGTGGTCACGGCCGAGCATGCGAAGGTCGCCGAGGAGGCGGGCGCCTGCGCCGTCATGGCGCTGGAACGCGTGCCCGCCGACATCCGCGCCGCCGGCGGTGTAGCACGCATGGCCGACCCAAAACGCATCAAGGAGATAATGGAGGCCGTCAGCATACCGGTCATGGCCAAGTGCCGCATCGGACACTTCGTGGAGGCCCAGGTGCTGGAGGCGCTGGGCGTGGACTACATTGACGAGTCCGAGGTGCTGACCCCCGCCGATGAAAGCCACCACATCTGGAAGCAGGACTTCAAGGTGCCCTTCGTCTGCGGTTGCCGCGATTTGGGCGAGGCACTGCGCCGTATCGGCGAGGGTGCAGCCATGATCAGGACCAAGGGAGAGGCAGGCACCGGCAACGTTGTCGAAGCCGTCAGACACATGAGGGCGGTACAGGACGGCATCCGCAGGCTCAAGAGCATGCCGGAGGACGAGCTGATGGCGGAGGCCAAGGCTCTGGGCGCGCCGTTCGAGCAGGTGCTGGAGGTCCACCGGAGCGGAAGGCTGCCTGTGGTCAACTTCGCCGCCGGTGGCATAGCCACGCCCGCGGATGCAGCGCTGATGATGCAGCTCGGCGCAGAAGGGGTATTCGTCGGCTCGGGCATCTTCAAGTCAGCAGAAGACGAAAAGGACGAAGAGAAAAAGCGAGCTCTCATAGCCGCACGAGCCCGCGCCATCGTGAAGGCGACGACCCACTTTCGCGACCCCCAAATCATCACCGAGGTCTCCCGAGGTCTGGGAGGGGCGATGCCCGGGTTGGACATACGCGCCATCCCCAAGGAAGAGCTGCTCGCGCCCAGGGGGTGGTAGTCTCCAGCGATGTCACTCAAGGTCGGAGTGCTGGCCCTCCAGGGAGCTTTCATCGAGCACATCGCTATGCTGGCCGCCTTGGACGTAGAAGCGGTTGACGTGCGTCTCCCGTCCCAGCTAGAAAGCCTTGACGGCCTGGTCATCCCCGGTGGCGAGAGCACCACCATCAGCCGGCTGATGTCGGAATACGGCCTGTTCCGCCCCCTGCAAGAGATGGCACGCTCCGGCTTCCCCATGATGGGTACCTGTGCCGGCCTCATAATGCTGGCCAGGCTGCCCCGGGGGTCACATCCTCCGACGCTCCACGCGATGGACGTGGTGGTGAGGCGTAACGCCTACGGCAGGCAGGTGGACAGCTTCGAGACCGACCTGCAGATACCAACTCTCGGCTCGGACCCCTTCCACGGCGTCTTCATCCGCGCGCCATCCATCGAAGAGGTTGGAGCGGCGGCAACAGCATTATGTCAACTATCTAACGGTGGTGGCGTGGTAGCCGCCCGTCAAGGACGCCTCCTCGGTTGCACCTTCCATCCCGAACTGACCAGGGACTCCAGGCTCCACCGTTACTTCCTGGACATAGTCGCGGGCACGGCCTGAACCAGGGGAGAATGCCACTGCACAAAGTGATCACCGACGACCTTGAGGCGATGCTGGGGGCCCTGCCCCCCCGTGCCGTAGAGACCCTGCGCCGCCACCCATCCCTGCACGATCTGCTGGAGGTCGTACTGGACCTGGGCCGCCCCCTTGAAGTGCGCTTCCCCGACGGTGAGACCATCCTCAGCCCGACCGAGGTCAGTCACGAGGATATCGGCTACGTTGCCTCACGCGTCGGCGCTTTCGGCGACGACAACCGGGCCGGCATCGAGCGCACACTGCACCGTATCTCGGCCATACGCAACCGGCAGGGCCGCATCGTCGGGCTCACCTGCCGGGTGGGACGCGCTGTCTACGGCACAATCACCACAATCAGCGACCTGGTGGAATCCGGGAAGAGCATACTGCTGCTGGGGCGTCCGGGCGTGGGCAAGACCACCATGCTACGGGAGATGGCCCGCGTGCTGGCAGATGACTTCAAGAAGCGGGTCATCATCGTGGACACCTCAAACGAGATTGCTGGAGACGGCGACATCCCTCACCCCGCCATCGGACACGCGCGTCGCATGCAGGTGCCCACTCCGACCATGCAACACGCAGTCATGATAGAGGCAGTGGAGAACCACATGCCGGAGGTCATCGTCATAGATGAGATCGGCACCGAGCTCGAGGCGCTGGCGGCGCGCACCATCGCAGAGAGAGGGGTGCAACTCGTAGCCACGGCACACGGCAACATCCTGAACAACCTGATAATGAACCCCACGCTGTCGGACCTCATCGGCGGCATCCAGACAGTGACCCTGGGTGACGAGGAGGCGAAACGACGGGGTACTCAGAAGTCCATACTGGAACGCAAGGCGCCTCCCACATTCAACGTCCTCGTTGAGATCCAGGACTGGGAACGGGTGACGGTCCACCCCGACGTCGGTGAGGCGGTTGACACCATACTCCGCGGCCAGTCGCCGAATGCTGAAGTCCGCTGGCTGGACGAGGATGGTCAGGTCAGAAGAGAGGGGACGCCAGTAACCACAGAGGACGAGAGGCAGGTGCGCAGGTTCCCATTGAAGGAGGGGAAGACTGTACGCATCTACCCCTTTGGCGTGAATCGTGACCGCCTTGAGGTCGCGTCACGAGAGCTACACACACCGGTGGAACTTGTCCCCAGCCTGAGCGATTCCAACCTGATGCTGACCTCGAAGAACTACTTCCGTTCCAGGCCACAAAAGGTCAGGGATGCAGAGACGGCAAGCATACCGATATACGTGCTGCGCAACAACACCCTGGCCCAGATGAAGCAATTCCTGCGTTCCGTCTTCCCCCGCGAGAAGACCGATGCCGTCAAGTCTGCCCTGCAGGAAGCCGAAGATGCCATCACACAGGTCCAGAAGGGCGAGGACAGGGTGGAGCTCAGCCCTCAAAGCGCATACATCCGGCGCCTGCAGCACCTGCTGGCAGAGCGATACAGGCTCCCCTCCCGCAGCACGGGTAAGGAGCCGCAGCGCCGGGTGACGATCTTCAGGGACACTTCTGGTGCCTGAACAGGACATGCACAGGATGAGCATCCCTCTATTCGTGGTCTTCGAGGGAGGAGAGGGAAGTGGCAAGTCCACCCAGGCCAGGGCACTCTACCGGCAATTGCGGCGCATCGGAGTGGCGTCCACGCTCACCAGAGACCCCGGCGGAACAGCACTGGGCAGAAAGACCGAGCGCCTGCTGAAACAATCCCCGGGCCTCTCGCCTGCCACCGAGCTTCTCTTATTTGCCGCCTCCCGCTCGCTGCTGACCGCCAGCGTGATACGGCCAGCGCTGCTTGCAGGCATGGCCGTCGTCTGCGACCGCTACTCCCCCTCCACCACGGCCTATCAGGGCTACGGGAGAGGGCTCGACCTCAAGGTGGTCGCGGAGGTCAACAACCTCGCCACTGGCGGGCTACAGCCCGACGTCACGGTACTCCTCGACATACCCCCGGAACAGGGCCTGGCGCGCAAGGCGAGCGCTGCAGCGGACAGGTTCCAGGGAGAAGACACAGCCTTCCACCAGAGGGTACGGGAGGGGTACCTCGCCATGGCGGCAGCGGAGACGCAGCGCTGGCTGGTATTGGATGCGACCCTGCCCAGGCCCACGCTCTCAACAGCGGTATGGCACAGGGTCAGCAGGCTACTGGGCCAGGAAGGCCGGAGATGAAGGCTATCGGAGTTGACCTCGCTGGCGTGGAGTCCCGGCCCACCGGTTTCTGCGTGATGGACGAGTGCCTCCGAGCTAACGTTTCCATCCTGCACACCGATGACGAGATACTGGGCATGACCCTTGATTCCGGGGCCGCGGTGGTAGCGATAGATGCGCCGCTGGCCCTGCCCCGAGGCCGGGAATCCCTTGAGCACAGGACGGGCATCCACCTCCGGCAGTGCGACCGGGAGTTGCTCCGCATGAAAATCAGGTTCTTCCCGCTCACGCTCGGCCCTATGCGCCAGCTCACCGAGCGCGGCATGCGGTTGAAGATGGCCCTGGAGCATGCGGGTATGAGGGTCATCGAGACCTACCCCGGCGCAGCCCAGGACATCCTGGGCATACCGAGAAAGAAGCTGGGGCTGAATGCACTGGCAGAGGGCCTGCGACAGGCAGGGGTAAGCGGACTGGACCGGCCCATGACTGGGGACGAGCTCGACGCCGTCACCTGTGCCCTGGTCGGGATAGCGTATCTCAAAGGAAAGCACCAGTCTCTGGGCGACCCCGGTGAGATGCTCATGATACTTCCCATTGGTGACCCATCCCCCGGAGGATAACATGGAAACCGAAATTGAGGCCAGGAGCTTCTACGAGGTCCTGGCACCACGGTGCGCCGTCCTCATCTCCACAGCAGACAAGGACGGCAGGCCCAATGCCGCCCCCTTCAGCTTCGTCATGCCCGTATCCATGGACCCGCCACTGGTCGTCTTCGCCTCTGTGCCCACTCGAGACACCCTGGCCAACATCAGGGAGAGCGGAGAGTTCGTCCTCAACATAGTCCCCGAGGACATACTTGCCAAGATGATAGTCTGCTCGAAGGCCTTCCCCAGGGGTGTGAACGAAATCCAGGAGGCAGGCCTGAAGGAAAGGGCGAGCAGGAAGGTCCGGGCACCAGGGGTCCAGGAGTGTGTTGCCTGGCTTGAATGCAGTCTGGAGTTTGAGAAGGAGGCCGGGGACCACGTCCTGGTGGTAGGCAGAGTGCTCTATGTGGCCTGCAAAGACGAGTTCCTCTCCAGAGGACGGTTCGACGTGGCAAAGGCAAGGCCGGTCATGCACATCCGCGGGCGCAGGTTTGTAATCGCTGAGCGCGAGGTCGAGGCACCCCAGGTCTAGTCGAATACGGCGTACCGGGGCGGACTTCCGCCGGAAGGTCAGGCCTCCACACCGGGTGCAGAGTCCTGGACGTACTGAGTCCCCTGCCTCAGGCTCGCCTCGGCCCTGGCCAGCTCTCTCCCCAGATACGCGGCATGGTCCAGGCGCGACACCAGGCCCATCTCTATCGCGGTACAGTATATCGAAATGGCCTCCGTCCCCTCCACCACCACTGTCATCCGGCCACCATTCTCATAGTGTTCCACGATCACCCTCTGCCGGCCGCGGTCAAGATATATCACGAAGAACCCGGCGGGGTCCAGAGACGTCTTCCCAGGAGGACTAGCTTCGACCCGCCTCACCTTCTCCACCCTGATAGCACCCTGATACTGTCCCGGCGACCTCGCGGCGGCCTCGGCGGCGGCAGCGACAACGCGGCCCAGCTCCTGGCAGCCCACGAGGTCAATCACCTCCACCTGGCCGCGGAACTGGTCTACCTCACCCTGCGAGAGGTTGACCAGTACCGGCTTCCTGCCCTGAGAGCCGACGACCCTGTGGCTGGCATCCATGCCAGACCTGGCCAAACACACGATGGTGTGACCGGGGAGGAGTTCCCTGGAGTCATAGCCACACACCAGCAGGAAGCGGATGCACGCATTGGAGACTATGTTCTTGACCACCTTCTCGATGCCGATATTCTCGGTCTCGGTCTTGCCGACGATGGCCACGGCTTTCTTCCCCAGGGCCTCCAGCAACTGCTGGGCCAGCTCCGGGCTGGCCAGCGTGCTGATGGCCACAGGGGCCTCAGGGTTGCCCACCAGGTATTCGCCGACCTCCACCGGCCAGTCTGCATCCAGCACCTGCTCCGCCGCCTGCGGCGACACCCGTGACTCCAGGGCCAGAGACTCCGTCATCATCTGACGTATCAACTCAGGCCAGGAGGGGAACCCCGGCCGACCACCCTGAACTATCCCTCCTTCGACCGGTCCCGCCTGCTCCTGCTCACTCGACTCAGGACTTATGGTGCCCAACTTCACTCCTCTAGCCGAGACTTCTCTTTCCGGCCGTCCGCGACGGACGTCGCCGACATATTAGGCCGCATGCAACTACCATGTCAATCTCCTCTCGCGCTTACTCCTTCGGCAGTAGGCTGTAAAACAACACCCGTATCGCCAGTTGCAGAGGAGCGGAGACCCCTGTAGAATCGCGGCTGACGGGAGCACCAGGCGTGAGGATCTGTTTCGTAAACATCACCATAGAAGAGGTATCCGGGCCCTACTTCGACCTGCTGCGTCAGCTCTTCGCCAGGGTCGTGCGCACGGATGCAGCGGTGGACATCAAGTCCGTCAAGCCGGGTATCAGGAAGGCCTTCGAGGGCTCAAATCCCTACTTCATCCTGCTGGACAAGCGCGAGATAGTGGAACAGGTCATCGCCGCGGAGAAGGAGGGCTACGATGCCGCGGTGGTGGGGTGCTTCCTGGACCCCGGGGTGGCCGAGGCCAGGAGCGTGGTCTCCATCCCGGTGGTCGGCCCTGGAGAGGCGACAATTCACTATGCCTGCCTCCTGGGCAACAGGTTCGGCATCGTCACCCTGGATGACCGCCAGCTCATTGCCTCCGAGGAGACGATGCTCCGCCAGCACGGGCTGGAGAGCCGGACCATACCACGCCCGGTGAGGCCGATCTCGCTCCCAAGCTATGAGGTCTTCACCAGGGGACTGAAGGAGCCGCGGATAGTGGCCTCGGCGGTGCTGGAACAGGCAAAGCACTGTGTGGCAGACGGGGCAGAGGTGGTGGTCGTCGGCTGCGCCGGGCTGGGCCCGGAGTGCACGCTGGCCGGAGTGAGCAAGGTACCCGAAGGCGAGGCGCCCATACTCGACTGCATCACTATCGCGCTGAAGACCGCCGAGGTCATGGTTGACCTCAGGGCTGTCATCGGCCTGCCCCCGTCCAGTCGCGTGGGACTCTACAGGTCACCTACCTCCAAGGCCCTGCACGACGTCAGACGCTCCTTCGGACTGGAACCACACTAGACAAGCGCGCATCACTACCTAAGGAATACTGACGCCACACCCTGATTGAAACCGGATTTGGCGAGCAGGAGGAGGTGAGGCTTGGCTACAGCAGAAGACATGGAGCGGCTGGAGGAGGAGGAGAGGCGCTGGCAGAAGAAGCATAAGGTAGACCAGTCGCCCCCGGTCAAGACCGACCTGGACATAGAGGTGAAGGCGGTCTATACGCCGGCGGACGTGCAGCACATTGACTACCTGAGCCAGCTCGGCTTTCCCGGCGAGTACCCCTTCACCCGCGGGCCCTACCCCGAGATGTCACGCCACAAGCCCTGGCGCTACAGCGTGTTTACCGGCTTCGACACGCCGGAGGACACCAACGCCAGATGGAAATTCCTGTACAAGGCAGGGCAGCCAGCCTTCAACATCGTCTACGACCTGCCCTCCCACATGGGCCTTGACCCCGATGACCCGCTGGCCGAGGACGAGGTGGGCAGGGTGGGCATCCCGATATGCAGCACACAGGACGTGGAGACCGTGTTCCAGGACCTGCCCATGGGCACCGTCCCCTTCTACGGCAACATGGAGACCCTGGGGGCGATGATCGTGGCCATGTACATCGCCGCCGCCGAAAAGCGTGGCCTCACCGAGGACAAGCTCCCGGGCTCCATCTCCAACGACCCGCTGACCACCGCCGTGTCCAAGAGCACTACCGTCTTCCCCCTCAAGCACGCACTCCGCCTCTCCTGCGACCTCATCGAGTATGCCTGCCGCCGCATGCCCCGCTTCTACCCGCTTCAGATAAAGGGGGTGAACATCAGCGAGGGCGGGGCCAACATCGCCCAGGAGATAGGCTTCTGCTTCTCCAACGCGATATGCTTCCTGGATGAGTGCCTCAGGCGAGGAGTGGGCATCGACCAGGTGGCCCCCGGCATCACCTACTTCCTCTCCACCACCCCACACCTGTTCGAGGAGGTGGCGAAGTACCGTGCCGCCAGGCGGCTGTGGGCGCGGATGATGAAGGAGCGCTACGGGGCGAAGAGCCCGGCCTCGATGACACTGAAGTTCACCGCCATAGCCTGCCCGCTATGGCTGCAGTTCGAGGAACCGGAGTTGAACCTGGTACGCGCCGCCGTGGCCGGCCTGGCCCAGGCCCTGGGCGGGGCGCAGGCTACCCCACACCCGGGCTTCGACGAGGTATATGCCATCCCCAACCAGAAGAGCCAGAGCCTTGCCCTCGGCACACAGCAGGTGCTGGCCGAGGAGACCAACATCACCAAGGCCGTCGACCCCCTAGGCGGCTCCTACTACGTGGAGTGGCTCACCAACCAGGTGGAGCAGAAGATAGAAGGGGTGATGCGCGAAGTGGCCAAACGGGGCGGAGCCCTGGCCGCCATAGAGTCAGGCTATATGAAGCGCGAGATCATGGACTACTGGGCCCAGGTGGAGAGGGAGGTAGCCTCTGGCCAGCGCGTCATCGTGCGCCGGAACAAGTACCGCGTAGAGGAAGAGGAGGACCCCAGGGCAAAGCTGGCGCTACACACGCCCGACACCGCCTCGGTACAACGCTATGTGGAGCGCGTGAAGAGACTCAAGCGCGAGCGCGACAACTCCCGGGTCCAGGCACACCTGAGGAAGCTGAGCGATGCCGCGCGGGGGAGCGACAACCTCATGCCCTACCTCATCGAGGCAGCGAGGGACTACGTGACTCTGGGTGAGATGACCCGCGCCCTGAAGGAGGTCTTCGGAGAGTTCAAGGCCCCGGCTATCGTATAGCGCTAT
>JBFMDE010000054.1:0-10794 GCA_040754215.1 Chloroflexota bacterium | reverse complement strand
GGTTGGGCAAGGATTCTTGTAGGTCGGGTTTCCTAACCCGACCCGCCTAACGATTCTGACAGACTTGTGGTGGGGCAGGTTGGGAAACCTACCCTACCTTTGACTTGTCGTGCGCGGTGAGATCGTGTGTCATTCTGAAGGAGTCCTGCCCTTGTCGGGACGACTGAAGAATCCGTTGTCCCCGGAGGGGTGGGGGCGGATTCTTCGCCCGCCTGCGGCGGTCTCAGAATGACAGGAGAGAGCAGTAGATTGGATGGTGAATCCTACCCCACAGCGTTGTTCTCCGGGCCAATAGCCCGGGCTGATTCCCATTGACATTGGTATACATTGACGTACGGAGGAAGTCATTGTCGAGCGACCAACAGCGCCTGGTGAAACCGGTCAGGTGGGCGGCACGGGCGGTCGGGATAGTCGTTCTGGTATTCTTCCTCACAATGCTGGTCGGCGAGACCGTCGTGTCTGTTCAAGAGGAAGGCCTTCAGGCCATAAGCGCTGAGGGCCTTTTCATAGTCGTGCCCGTGGTGATAGCGCTGGCCGCCTTCGTCATATCCTGGTGGTGGGAGCGGGCCGGGGGCTTCCTCCTGGTACTGGCCTACCTCGTCCTGTCTCTCAGCCCCACGATACGCGCGCTCTTAAATGGCGAAGGCCTCCGCTTCTTCTCAGGCATGTGGCTGTTCGGCCTGCCATTCTTCGTCGCCGGCGTCCTCTTCCTCATCTGTTCCTGGCTTTCAAGGAAGGCCAGCCCTTCGGCACCACCCCCCACCCCGGTATCGTAGCTGCACTCCACAGGCTCGGGCTTTCCACCTCTAGCCGCCGGCATTGACAGGAAAGAGACTTTAGGGTAGTATAGCAGTATCGCATTTTAGAATTAGCTAAACTCATTGTATGCTTGAAGGAGGCGCAAGTGGACGACCAGATATATTCCTACCATGCCGAGATGTGCCAGGTGTTCTCCCATCCCAAGCGCCTGGAGCTGATAGACGTGCTCCGGGAGAGTGAGATGAGCGTGGGCGAGCTGAGCCAGAGGCTGCGCATAACACCGGCCAACCTCTCGCAGCACCTGGCGATGATGAAGGAGCGCCGCATCCTCGTTTCCAGGAAGGAGGGGAATGCGGTCTATTACCGGGTGGCCAACCCCAAGCTCTTCAGGGCCTTCGACATGCTGCGCGAGATACTGTTCGAGCAGATCAGAGGGGATGCCGCCCTCATTCAAGGTAGGAAAAGCTAGCCGGGAGGTGCGTCAATGGCGACTCTGAATAACGTCAACGTGTCCATGCTGGGGCAGGTGGTCAAGGAGGCAGAGAGCGATAAATCCAAGGTCAAGAGGACTCAGAGGGTTGAGGGAGAGTGGCTGTTAGAGGAAGGCGGTCCCCAGTTCAGGGCTGAGGTGAGCTTTGAGGGAGGCAAGGTAGTCTTTGAATCGGACCAGCCAAAGAACCTTGGCGGCGGGGGCACCAGGCCCGGCCCTCTGCATTACTGCTTCTTTGGCCTGCTCGCTTGTTACACAGCGACCTTCGCTGCTATGGCCGCTCAGATGGGTATCAAGTTGCGGAAGCTTACCGCCAAGCTTGAGGGGAATTTGAACTTTTCCCGAGTATTTGGGTTGTCGCGAGAGCCGGTAATGGAAGAGATACGGGTCGCCCTGCACGTAGAAAGCGATGCCCCTCGGGAAAGGCTGGAGGAAGCGGAGGAGCTGGCACGCGAACGGTGCCCCGCGGTGTTTGCTCTAACTGAGCCTGTGAAGCTCAATACGACTCTGGACATAGCTCACTAAACAAGCGGAGGCGTAACGTTGAGTCAGAAGGAACTTGCGGAAATCGCAGCGGCGCTGGCGTCAGAATATCCCGGCGGCGATAAGGCTGGGACGGCTCAGGAGTTTCAAAGCGTGGTGGAAACAGTATTGCCTCCTCTGGCATACCGAGCTTCGCTCACCATAGGCAGAGGAGTTGAAGACGTCACAGAGACGTGGCAGCTCATTCGAGAAGGTAGCGAAGGGCTATTCGAAGAAGCCCTGAAGAAAGCCGACAGGGTTAAGGTCATCTTTGTGGCCAGCAAGTTCACGAATAATAAGCTTATAGGTGAGATGGTCACAAAGCAGGCACTGGAGATAGCCAGACGCGGGAAGGAGAATTGAAGGTGAAGGGAGCGTTCTATGAGGAGGCAGCTAAGGATGGGAAGCTGGTGCTTCTCGACTTTGGAGCTGAGTGGTGCTCCACCTGCCGAGCAGTGGACAATCTCCTGGAGAAGACTATGCCCGGCCTGGGGCATCGGCTCCTTTGGGTCAAGGTTGACGTTCACCAGCGTTCCGATTTGGCAGAGCGATTCAACGTCCTGTCAGTGCCTACGGTGGTGCTGCTGACTCCGAAGGAAGAGGTCCTGTGGCGGAGAAGCGGTTCTTTCCAGCCTCGGGAGCTGGAGGCGGCTCTGCCCTAGCGGCTAGCCGCCAGGGAAGGAAGCATGGACAAAAGACAAGTCCTGGAAGTATTGAATCTGGTTTATGACCCCGACTACGTGGACCGTTCCATTGTGGATATGGGCCTGGTAACAGGGGACGACATCACTGTGAAGGACAACGGGATTGAAGTCGCCTATAGCTTGACGGCGCCCATGTGCCCCTTCAGTGCTGCCATAGGGCTGATGATCAAGTATGCTCTGGAGAAGAGGTTGGGAGTGCCGGTAACCGTGAACCTCAAAGAAGGACATCGTCAGGCCGGGACCGTTGCTGAGCTATTGCAAGACCCGCAACGGTCAGAGGAACTGATGCGAAAGCTGGAAGAGTTTGGCATCCTGGAAAGATGCGTCCGCCTGTAGTATAGACAAGAAACCGTGAGCCGTTCCGGTAAAGAGTATTGATGAAGAAGCTAGCGTGGGTAGTTGCTGGAATCGTCGCAGCAGGGGCGCTCCTTGCGGCCGCCTGTTCCCCAGGCTGGACGCAGCCGCCACAGGGTTCCTACGGACCCGGCGGGTGGGGTGGCGGAGGGATGATGGGCGGCCCAGGCGGAATGATGGGGGGTGGAGGCATGATGGGCAATGGTCCTGTCGGCAACCCGACGGGCAAGCAGGTCACCCTGGAGCAGGCCGCCGAAGCCGTGCGCAGCTACCTCGGGGGCTACGGCCCCGGGCGACTGGAGCTCAAGGAGGTCATGGAGTTCGCCTGGAACTTCTACGCCGAGATAGAGGAAGAGGACACTGGCATCCATGCCATGGAGCTGCTGGTGGACAAGTACACCGGCCGTGTCTACCCGGAGCAAGGCCCCAACATGATGTGGAACGCCAAATACTCCATGATGTCCGGGATGATGGGCGGACCGTACCGTGGCGGAGCGGTCGGCGGAGCGATGCCGGTGACGCCCGAGCAGGCGAGGACGCTGGCGCAGCAGTACCTCGATTCCACTGTTCCCGGGCTTACCGTCGCCGAAGCCGACACCTTCTACGGCTACTACACGCTCCACACCCTCGAGGATGGGCAGGTGGAGGGAATGCTCAGCGTAAACGGCTACACCGGGGCGGTGTGGTACCACTCCTGGCACGGGCCCTTCATCGCGGAAAAGGACTTCGACTAGGCATGGAGAGGCTTGCTGACAAGCCCATATACCTGGACTACAACGCCACCACGCCCATCGACCCGGCGGTGCGGGAGGCCATGCTGCCCTACCTTGCCGAGCATTTCGGCAACCCGTCATCCGGCTACGTCTATGGACACCGGGCCAGGGAGGCCGTGGTGCGGTCCCGGGAGCAGGTGGCGGCACTCATCGGGGCGCAGCCCGATGAGGTTGTCTTCACCAGTGGCGGGAGCGAGAGCGACAACCACGCCATAATCGGCGTCGCGCTGGCAAATGCTCAAAAGGGAAGGCATATCATCACCTCGCGCATCGAACATCCCGCGGTGCTCAACACCTGTCGCTACCTTGAAGAGAGGCTGGGCTTCAAGGTCACCTATCTCCCGGTGGATGAGTACGGGCTGGTTGACCCCGAGAGCATCCGCCGGGCTGTCGCCGGGGACACGGTCCTGATTACCGTGATGCATGCCAACAACGAGGTGGGCACGATCGAGCCCATCGAGGAAATCGGTGAGGTCGCCAGAGAGCGGGGGGTCCTGTTTCATACCGATGCCGCCCAGTCATGCGGCAAAATCGAGGTGGATGTGAATCGTCTGAAGGTGGACTTGCTGACCCTCGCCGGACACAAGATGTATGCGCCGAAGGGAATCGGAGCGCTGTTCATAAGAAGGGGCATCCGGGTCGACCCGCTGGTGCACGGGGCGGGGCAGGAGGGGGGTAGGCGGGCAGGCACCGAGAATGTGCCCTACATGGTTGGCCTGGGCAAGGCCTGCGACATCGCGAAGCGCACGCTGTCGAGCTATCAGAGGGAGACCGGACAGCTAAGGGACCGGCTGCATGCCAGGATTGAGGCAGGTCTGGGAGAAGGCGCGGTCCGGCTCAACGGTCACCCGGAGCGAAGGCTACCCAACACCCTCAACATCAGCATCCGGGGGGTGGTGGGAGAGGAGCTGCTGCATCAGATTCCGGAGGTCGCCGCCTCCACCGGGGCTGCCTGCCATTCCGGCTCTACGGAACCTTCCAGCGTGCTTCTGGAGATGGGCCTCAGCCGGGAGCTGGCCCTTGGTGCGTTGCGTCTCACCCTGGGGCGCTGGAGCACTCGCCAGGAGGTTGACATGGCGGGCGAGCGCATCGTGGAGGTCGCCAGGCACCTGGCTGTCCGGAGAAGTGCAGGCCCCTCCGTTTGAAGGTGACGGATGTTGCATTCTACAGGAGAAAGGCGGGCATAGCATGGCAGGGAAGACGGTCCTGATACTGGGCGGCGGCGTTGGTGGCCTGGTGGCCGCCAATGAGCTTCGCAGGCGTCTGGGAGCGGAGCACCGGGTGCTCGTGGTGGAGAGGAGCGGCCAACACGTCTTCATCCCCTCTCTGCCGTGGGTCATGGCGGGGTGGCGTGGGCCGGACCAGATAACCAAAGAGCTGCGGCGCATGGTGCTGCCGGGTGTTGATGTTGTTCAGGCACAGGTCAAAGGCATAGACACAAGCAGGCAGAAGGTGTCCACGGATTCTCGGGAACTTGGTTACGATTACCTGGTGGTGGCCCTGGGTGCTGAGCTCACTCCGGAGGCGGTGCCTGGATATATCGAGGCTGCCCACAACTTCTTCACGCTGGAAGGGGTGACCAGGCTGGCCCGGGTCCTGAAAGACTTCCCCGGAGGCAAGGTCGCTGTGGTGGTCTCCCGGCTGCCATACAAGTGCCCGGCAGCCCCCTATGAAGCGGCGCTGTTATTGCACGACGTGTTTCGCCGTCGGGGATTGCTGGAAAGGATAGACCTTCGGGTGTTCACCCCTGAGAACCTGCCCATGCCGGTGGCCGGTCCGGTGCTGGGCCAGGCAGTGAAGGGGATGCTCGAGGAGAAAGGAATCGGTTTCCACCCCGCTGTCCAGTTGACCTCGATAGACCCGGGGGCACGTCAGCTCAGGTTTCAGGATGGCGTCACCGCCGCCTTCGACCTGCTCGTCGCGGTGCCACCACACCGGGCACCGGCGGCCCTCAATGGGTCGGGGTTGGCCGACGAGACCGGTTGGCTGACTGTGGACCGCCGGACGCTGCGCACCAGGGTCGGGAACGTCTACGCCGTGGGCGACGTCACCAGGATCATCCTGCCCAACGGCAAGCCTCTCCCTAAGGCCGGTGTCTTCGCTCACGCCGAGGCCCAGGTGGTGGCGCGCAACATTGCCGACGACATACTGGGGACCAGGCCCGAGGCAAGGTTCGATGGGCTGGGCTACTGCTGGATCGAGATGGGCGGTGGCGTTGCCGGGTTCGCCTCCGGCGACTTCTATGCTGAGCCCGACCCTGTGGTGAAATTGGCGCGGCCAGGTAGGGTGTGGCACTGGGGGAAAGTGCTCTTTGAAAGCTACTGGATGCACGATGGGGTGACCAGTCTGGCTTCCCGGTGGGCCCTTGCTCTGGGAAGCAGGCTGGTTGGGGTGCCGGCCTCCCTTTGAGCAGGGCAATATCTCCGGGCTGGGCAGAGCGGTCATCTCGTCGGTCGAGCTATCAGGCCTTCGATGCTCGCGCCCGTGAATACGACGCCTGGTACGATACAGAGGTGGGCAAGGCGGTCTTCACTATGGAAGTGGACTGCCTCCGTCCCCTTCTGCTCAGGTATGAGAGGCCTTACCTGGAGGTAGGTGTGGGGTCGGGGCGGTTCGCCCGGGCACTGGGAATAGAGTTTGGGGTTGACCCAGCTGCGGCCATGTTGCAGATGGCTGGCTCCAGGGGCATCCAGGTCCTGGAAGCCGCTGGTGAGGAGTTGCCCTTTCCGGATGGGATGTTCGGCGCTCTCCTGGTTGCCCTCACCCTCTGTTTCGTAGCCGACCCAGCAAGGGTCTTGCGAGAGGCCTGGAGGGTGCTCCGGCCCGGTGGCGGGCTGGTACTCGGCTTGATACCGAAGGAGAGTCCCTGGGCAGAGTCCTATGCCGGCAAGGGGAGGGAAGGGCACCCGCTGTACAGCAGGGCGCGGTTCTTTTCCAGAGAAGAGGTGGAAAGTCTGCTCCGTCTGGCAGGGTTCAGGCTGTCTGAGTGTCGTTCTGTCCTCTTCCAGCCACCGGGCCAGAGTCGCTATCTACCTGAAGCACCAGAGGAAGGCTACCAGGAACGAGCTGGCTTTGTGGCCGTAGGAAGCCACAAGCCTGAGTCTTAGCCAGCGAGGAAGTGACTTTGGCCACCGGGGGAAATCGAAGGCGCCTTCGATTCCTCCCGGTATTCCTGGTCCCTCTACTTCTTCAGCGGAAGGCAACCACAACCACACTGTACTGGAGTGGTCCTGACCTTGGGCTCCTTCTTGCCCTTGCGTGGCATCCCTGTCACCTCCCTTCTTTCATAGGTGGCCTACCCCTGGGCCCGGGGGGAGGCTGATAGGACTAGTAGAGCTTCGTTTCCCGAGGCCGTCCGCCTCTGCGCCAAGGCACCGGCAGGAGGCAGGGGCTGGCCTCCTGCTTTCCCGGCGCCCTCCGGATTTCACCCTGCGGGAGAGGTCGCTGTGGTATTGTCGCAGGTTGTCCCTGAAGGCGATGAGGTCTTCTATCTTCCGGTCAATCTCCTGGAGCTTCGCTTCCACGAGCGAGAGCAGCCGTCCTCCGAGGTCGCCGCAGCGCCCGCCAATTGCGTAGTCCACAATCTCCTTTATCTCGACCAGGGACAGGCCGAGGAGCTTTGCCCTCCTCACCAGCACCAGGCGTTCTACTTCGTCCCTGGAATAGAGCCTGTAGCCCGTTTCGCCTCGTCGTGGTTCGGGCAGCAACCCTATCTCTTCGTAGTACCTGATCGTCTTCGGATTGAGAGCAAGCTCTCTTGCCAGCTTTCCGATGGTCAGCATTGTCGCCATGGTCATCCCCCCTTGCGACCTTGTGCTGGGATTAACATACACCTTCCAGCAACTGGAATGTCAAGTCCCGTGGTAAAGCGTTTGGCAACCTATCCCCGGGCCTTTTGACTTCCCTGCCCGGCTTCCATACACTTGCGCCAGGCGTTTGTGGTTGGCTCTCATGAAGCACCTGCTCATGTTGTCCAGGCTCCTGGTTGCCCTCTGTCTGCCGGTGCTGCTCTTGAGCAGCAACATCCGCTGGACGGCGGGCAGTCCGGCGCTGTACCGGTACGGGTTCGAGAGGTATGGGGTGGCCGAGGCCTCCGGCATAGACGCAGCCGACCTGGCGCGGGTAACGGAGGGCCTGCCAGAATACTTCAGCTCCGACGAGGACTACTGGCGCATCACCGTCATCAGGTACGGGCAGCAGACCCAGCTTCTCTCCGACCGGGAGGCGGAGCACTTCCGCGACGTGAAGGCCCTCATCCGGCTAGACCGCTGGCTCCAGGTGGCGACGCTGGCCTACGTGGTGGCCTTCGTCATCGGCGTGCTGCTGTGGAAGCGGCGGGATGGGTGGCGGCAGGTAGCCGGCGCGCTGCGCTGGGGCAGTGCGGTGACGCTCGGCTTGATGGCGCTGCTGGGACTGGCCATGCTTGCGGGCTTCGAAAGGGTCTTCCTCGGCTTCCACCTGGCCTTCTTCTCCAACGACCTCTGGCTGGCCCAGCCCGGCGACATCATGACCACGCTCTTCCCCGGGGGGTTCTTCCGCGACGCGGCCGCATTTGTGGCCGTGGCCACGGTGCTGGAGGCCCTGGTGCTGGGTGGCGGGAGCTGGCTCGCCCTGAGGGCTATGAGCCGCAGGTGGAGCAGCTAGAGGAGGAGCAGCCGGAGCAGCCACCTCCGGCGCCGCTTATCGGCGTGGACACGCCGCTCGCGCTCTTGGAGAAGGAGGAGAAGGCCGAGAGCTTGCGCCGCGCCGCCTTCGAGCACCTGGGGCAAGGGGCTTCCTCCCCCGCCTTGCTCAGCGGGCGCAGCAACTCGAACTGGCAACGGCAGCCGGAACAGACGTACTCGTAGATGGGCATCGTGGTTCCCTCAGGTCTAGTTTACCCCCAGAGCCATATCAGGTCAAGGCGAACCGGCCCCACCCCAATCCGTGGGTCTGGGTTCGCCGAAGCCATCAGGAAGTGAGCCTTCCTTCTCCTCTCCCGTCAAGGGAGAGGGCCTTGGGCCGTAGTCCGCAGACTGTGACCCAATGCCCGTCACTCCTCTCTTCCTGTGGCCAGTATGACGTTGGTCTGTCCCCCGGATGCTGTGACGTAGAGGCCGTAGCGGAAGCCACTCTTGAAGAACACCTTCACTCCGGACTCCCTGGGCTGCGCCCTCTGGAAGTCGGCGGGGACGGCCTGGTCGTACCAGTCGAGCACCTTCTGCGGGCTGTCGGCGGTGATGTAGTGCTTCCACTGTCCCTCGCGTTGCGGGATGACGCGGCGCATGTCGTCGAGGATGGATACGCCTTTGTTCTCCGTGCTCTGCACCGCGCCGGGGTAGACGGGGAACCCCGCTATGTCCCCGCTGGTGAAGGTCACCCCTCCCAAGGGCACCCCGCCGGTGAAGATGGTGCCCCGGCTGCACACGATGACCAGCACGATGATGAGTACAATGAGGCCCCCAAGGGTGACCCCGGCCCACTTCAGTGCCTTCTTCACTCCCTTACCCCCGATTGTAATGGGGCACATACTATCGGGCGTTACAGCGGATGTCAAGGGTCATCTCAGAGGTGAAGATGGCAAAGGTGAACCGCTGTCTGGGAATATGCTATGCCGTTGACACTGGGCGCGAAGGGGTGCTATATACGGGCTGCGACATCGGAGAGCGTGGGCTGCCCTTGCCCGCGGAGAGGGAAAGATGGAGAGGCCGTGGCTGAAGCACTATGAGCCGGGTGTGCCTCACTCCATGATCGGCAAGATGCTGCGCCGGGTGCTGGTGGAAGAGGAGAAGGCGAAGAGGGTGGGGGAGAGCCGCTGAATGGCCTGGGACAGGGGCTTCGAGGCGGCCTTCGACCCGCGGGCGGTGGCGGTGGTGGGGGCCTCGGACACCTCGCGCGCCCGCTTCCAGGGGGCTGGCTTCATCCGCAACTTCCTCCAGCTCGGCTTCAAGGGCCGCATCTACCCGGTGAACTCCGAGGTCTCCGAGGTGGCGGGGCTGAAGGCCTATCCCGGCCTGCGCTCACTTCCCGGGCCGGTGGACCTGGTCATCGTCTCCGTCCCCGCAGCGCAGGTGCCGGGGGTGCTGGAGGAGTGCGTCGCCGTCGGGGCCAGGAATGTACACGTCTATACCGCGGGCTTCAGCGAGAGCGGTCGCGAGGAGGGTAGGCTCCTTGAGCAGAGGGTGAGGGAGATATCCCTGCGGGGTGGGCTGCGGGTAGTGGGGCCGAACTGCATGGGCATCAATGTCCCTAGGGTGGGGATGATGACCCTGCTCCCGCGACCGGTGAGTTCAGGGCCGGTGGCCTTTGTCTCGCAGAGTGGCGGCCATGCCATGAACCTCGTCCCTTATGCTGCCTCCTTCGGCATCGGCTTCAGCAAGGTCATCAGCTACGGCAATGGCACGGTCATGGACAGCACTGACTTCCTGGAGTACCTGGCCGCCGACCCGGAGACGAGGATAATCGGCCTCTACCTGGAGGGGGTGAGTGACGGCCGCAGGCTGCTGGAGCTGGTGAGGGAGACAAACCGCACCAAGCCGGTGGTGGTGTGGAAGGGCGGGATGACGGATACCGGTGCCAGGGCCGCTGCCTCCCATACCGGGTCGCTGGCGGGGAGCCAGGCAGTGTGGGAGGCCTTCTTCAGTCAGAGCGGCGCGGTGCGGGTGAACTCGCTGGAGGAGATGGCGGACATGATGCTCTCCTTCCTGGTGCTGCCGCCGCTCTCCGGCAACCGCGTGGCCGTATTCCTGGGCGGAGGCGGCCACAGCGTGACCACGGCCGACTTCTCGGCGCGGGAGGGTATGGAGGTGCCCCGGCTCGGCGAGAAGACGAGGAGGGAGCTGGGGGCCTTCATCCCGCTGGCGGGCACCAGCGTGAACAACCCGGTGGACTGCGAGCAGGCCATGCGCGCCCCGGAGATGTTCGAGCGGATGCTGAAGGTGGTGGCCGCCGACCCTGTGGTGGACGCGCTGGTAGTGGACCACCAGCTTGACGTCCTTCAAGGGGCGGGCCCCGACGCCATACAGAGGGTGGGCAGGGCGATGGTGGAGCTTGCCACTGGCGATGCCAGCCGCAAGCCCTTGCTGGCGGTGCTGGAGACCTGGGGCGCCGACCCGGCGATGAACCG
This sequence comes from Chloroflexota bacterium, assembly GCA_040754215.1. GTDB lineage: Bacteria > Chloroflexota > Dehalococcoidia > JACPPY01 > JACPPY01 > JBFMDE01. The sequence goes on along the minus strand of JBFMDE010000054.1, from coordinate 87 downwards.
GGAGCGGGCGCGGTTGCAGAAGGAGCTGGGCCAGGCCGGGATAGGCGTCTACCGCACCTTCCCCCGCGCCTGCCGCGCCCTGTCCCG
>JBFMDE010000053.1:0-11260 GCA_040754215.1 Chloroflexota bacterium | reverse complement strand
AGAGCGTGCCCACCTCGACCCCGTCAAGGAGATACCTGCCCGCGGTAGGGGTATCCAGGCAGCCCATGATGTTCATCAACGTTGACTTCCCGCAGCCGGAAGGGCCCATGATGGCCACCATCTCGCCTTTTCCGACATGGCAGCTCACCCCTCGCAGCGCCTGCACCTCCACCTGACCCATCTGGTAGGTCTTGACCACGGAGTCGAGCTCTATCATGCTCACCTCATGAAGATGTCCACCGGTCCACCGCCGGAGATTCGGAAGGATGGGCTCTGGCCTGCTGTGCTGCTTGCCGCCACCAGCACCATGTCCCCTTCGTTGAGCCCCTCTTTTACCTCAGTCCGCAGGTCGTCGCTCAGCCCCAGCCTCACCGCCCTCTCCTCTGTCTTGCCGTTCACCATCACGGTGACGGTCGGGTTATTCATGCTGCCGCCGATGGCCCTGTTGGGGACGACGAGCACGTTGCTCGCCTGCTGCACCACGATGCTGACGGTGGCGCTCATCCCCTCCCTTAGCTGCACCCCTGTAGGCGGGGTGACCTGTATGGTCAACGGGTAGGAGACCACGCCGGAGGCGGTCTTACCGATGATCGAGACTGTGGAGACTACGCCGGAGACCTCTACGCCCTGCAGACTGTCAATGGACAGCGTTACCTGCTGCCCTGGCTTGACCTGTGAGACGTCTACCTCGTTCACGACAGCGTCCGCCTGTACGCTGGAGGTGTCCACTATCACTATGGCCACAGCCTCGCCACCCACCTTCTGGCCGACCTCAATGTTGACCGCGGTCACTACTCCATCGAAGGGGGCGACCATGGTGGCCCCTGTGAGCTGGGCCTGCGCCTCATCCAGCGTTGCCTTCGCTATTTCGTACTGGAGCTGCTTTGCGGCCACGTCGTCCGTGTCGGCACCGGCCAGGACCGTGTCCAGCGTTTCTCTTGCATTCAGCAGGTTGACACGGGCGCTGTCCACGTCGAGCTGCTTCTGGGCCAGTGTCAGGGCGTCCACGGGGGCCTGGGCCTCTTGCAGGTCATCCAGCGCCTGGTTGAGCGACACCTGGGCCTGGCTCACCGCGAGCTGGGCCTTGGCCAGGTTGATGGCACTTGGGCCTGCCTGGAGCGTCTCCAGGGCGTCCTCGGCATCCTGCAGGGCCATTTGCTTGGCCTGCACGTTCGCCAGGGTAGCAGCGGTAGGGTCGTCGTAGTAGGCGTCATATGCTGCGTCCAGGGCCAACTCCGCCTGGGTCACTGCCAACTGCGCCTTTGCCAGGTTAGTGGTACTGGGGCCAGCCTGCAGGGTGGCAAGGTCGTCCTGGGCCTTGAGCAGGTTGACGCGGGCCGCGTCCACCGCTACCTGCTTCGCTGCCACGACCAGTGAGTCGGGTGGGGCCTGGGCATCCTGGAGCGCCTGCTGCGCCTTAGCCAGTGCCGCTCCGGCCTGGTTGACCGCCGACCGTGCCTTGTCCACGTCGGCCGTGGTGTACGGGTCCTGGGCCTTCTTCAGGTTCGCCTCCGCCGTCGCCAGGCTCAGCCGCGCCTGTGTCACCGCGCGCTCCAGCGAGGCGGTGTCAATCCTGGCCAGCGCCTGCCCCTTTTTCGCGTTGTCCCCCTCCTTCACGCTTACCTCCAGCACCGTCCCCGAGCCGCCAAAGGTAAGGCTGGCCTTGTGCGGGAAGACGAGGCTGCCGCTGGCGCTCACTGCGTTGACCACGCTGCCGTACTGCACTGCCTGGAGCTGTGTGTTGGCCGGCAGGTCCGAAGTGCTGGAAACCGTCGGCCGGCCGAAGATACCATATATACCACCAGCAGCCCCCAGAACCGCCACCAGCAGTACGGCTATCTGCCAGGCCTTGAGATGTCTCAGATTGAACACGGAATGCCTCCCTATGTTGCGATAAGAATGACTATTGCGCCCTGGGCACGGTAAAGCTGAAGCGGCTGCCCTTGCCCAGTTCGCTCTGAACTTCGACCTTTCCGCCGTGGGCCTCTACCAGCCGCTTGGCGATGGTCAGGCCCAGCCCGGAGCCTCCCGTCGCCCTCGACCTCGCCCTGTCCGCGCGGTAGAAGCGCTCGAAGATGTTGGGCAGGTCTTCCGGGGGAATGCCCTCGCCCGTGTCGGCTACTGCTACCTCTACCTGGCAATCCAGTTCCCTGGCGCTGATGATGATGCTGCCCCCGCTGGGTGTGTGGGTGATGGCATTCGCCAGCAGGTTTCGCAGCACCTGGCCGATGCGCTGACAGTCAATGTCACAGGGTGGCAGGCCGGTAGGAACGTCGACCTTCAACGACACACCCTTGACCTCGGCCTGGGCCTGCATCGCGGCGGCCGCCTTTCTGATGTGCTCGCCGATGTCCTCGGGCTGGCGTACGAGTTCCAGCCTGCCGCCGTCGGCCAGTGTCAGGTCCTGCAGGTCGTCCACGAGCTTTGTGAGCAGGAGCACCTCCTCGTACATCGAGCCGAGGGCCGTGGCTTCCGGCGGAGCGAGGCCGTCGCGGATAGCCTCCAGGTATCCCCGTATGTTAGACAGGGGTGTCCTGAGCTCGTGGGCGGCGTCGCTGACCATGTTGCGCTTGAGCTGCTCGGCCTTCATCAGGTCGTCCGCCATGGAGTTGAATGACCGGCCCAACTCCGCCACTTCGTCCTTACCGCGCACGTTCACTCTCTGCGAGAAGTCGCCCTGTCCCAGGCGCTTGGCCGCTTTGGTCAGTGCGTGCACGGGCGCGGAAATCCTGCGGGAAAGCCAGAAGGTGAATAACACTGCCACAGCCACCGCTATGAGACCGCCCCATAGCAGGAAACGGTTTATTGATGACACCAGGTTCTGTACAGGGTCATTCCCTGGGACTGGCTCAGGGTTCACGTACAGCGTGCCAATTGTGGTTGGGCCTCGGCCCAATGGCCGTGCGGAAGCCGCCCAGCGCGGGTCCGCGTGCTTGCCCAGGAAGCCCTTGGCGGAATCCGCCACCACCGTGCCACCGCTGTCCGTCACCACCACGCGCTGCCCGTAGAGCGTACCCAGTTGCTCGACGAAGGGTTGGATGTCGGTCCACCCCTGTCGCTGGAGGTACATCTGCACCAGGAGGTACTCCTCACGCTCCCAACGAGTCTCCTCGCTGCTGCGCTGGAATTGTTGTATTTCGCTTTTCGCAGTGCGGGCCGCGAATATAGACACCGCTCCGATGGCCACCAGTATGACCACGGTGAAGGCCAGGAGCAGGCGGAGGTGCAGGCTGCGGATCATTCCTTTCCTCCGGTGAACTTGTATCCTGTCCCGTACACCGTCTTGATGTACCTGGGGCGGCCTGGCTCTGTTTCGAGCTTCCTGCGCAGGTTTAGGATGTGGACGTCCACCGTCCGGTCGAAGCCGTCGAAGTCGTAGCCAAAGGCCCTGTTGATCAGTTGTGCGCGGCTGAACACCACGCCGGGCTCCCTGGCCATGATGGCGAGCAACCTGAACTCCATCGGAGTGAGGTTGAGCGGCTTTTTGGCAAGCGACGCCTCGTGTGTCTCCAGGTTGAGTTTGAGCTCGCCGGCGACGACCTCCTTGGGGCCACGATGTAAGGACTCCTCCGGAAGGCGCCGCAATACCGCCCTGACCCTGGCTGCCAGCTCCCGGGGGCTAAAGGGTTTCGTCACGTAGTCGTCAGCGCCGAGCTCCAGACCAATCAGCCTGTCCTGCTCGGTGGTCCTGGCGGTGAGCATGATGATCGGCACGTCGGACTCGTTCCTGAGGGTACGGCAGACCTGCAAGCCATCAAGGCCGGGTAGCATGATGTCGAGAACGATAAGGTCGGGGTGGGCCTCTCTGGCCAGGCGAAGGGCTTCAGCACCGTCGTAGGCCGTCAGTACCCTGTAACCATCGCGGTTCAGGTACAGCTCGACCAGCTCGACCGTTTTTACATCATCGTCAACTACCAGGACTCTCTTACCCACCATGGTTCAACCCCGAAGTATTCTCCCCCTTATGTTATAACGCAAATGTTCAGAAATTGTTAAGGCCAGGCGGGGTAAACAAACAAGGAGAGGGAAAGTGTTCCCCTCTCCTTGTCACACTCGGCTCACCGTTTGCCTTTGCCTTCGGGAGCCTGTAGTGCCCGACAGCGTACAGGAGATTACCAGCCCCGGAAGCAGCTTCCCCCACTCCACCCCATGCCACCGCCAAAGCCACGGCCGCCGAAACCACGGCCGCCAAAGCTCCCAGTTAGTGGCATGTCGGGCCTCGCCTGCTGCCATTCCTCCAGTTGCTGCCTGTACGGCTCCATGTCCGGCCTCGTCTGCCACCAGGTCTTGTACTTGTCGGCTTGCTCCTGAGTTATCTCGCCCTGGTCAACGAGGTTCTGGAGGTAGCTGTCCAAGGCTTCCTCCTGCATCTCGCGCTGGGCCTGAGAGAAGGCGTCTTCTACCTGTTGCTGCTCAATGCCCAGGATGGCGGCAACTCTGGCCAGCAGGGTCTTCCCGGAGCCATCGCTTCCTGTCTGTGCGAGGGCCACTCCGCCTATGCTCCCAGCCACGAGCAAGGTAGTTGCCAGTACGACGACTATGAGCCACTTCTTACTCTTCGGCAATTGCGTTTTACCTCCTTTCCTGATGAACATGGTAGCAGCCGAGTATTAAAATCCTGTTAAGGTCTGACGTTCAGGGTCCGCGATTGTCATGACTTGGGCAGCGGGCGAGTGTTATAATTCAAACATCGGCCTCATGAAGACGTTCAACAAGCGTGGGGATAAAGGCGAGACCAGCCTGCTCTATGGGGTGAGGGTGCCCAAGTCCCACCCGAGGTGCGAGGCATACGGGGCCATTGACGAGGCGGTGTCGGCACTCGGACTGGCCGGGGCCTTCTGCAAGAGGGTGGGACAGGACGTGCTGCAGGGCCTGCAACGAGAGCTGTTCATCGTTGGGGCTGAGCTGGCGACGCCACCGGAGCATTACCATAAGCTACAGGAGAGGGGAGGCACGGTCACCTCAGCGATGGTAGATGCGCTGGAGAGACGCGTAGATGAGTATGAGGCCAGGACGGAGATGCCCCGGGCTTTCGTGTTGCCCGGCGCCGCTGCCGGTGCTGCCGCACTGGACTTGGCCAGGGCCATACTGAGGAGGGCAGAGCGGAGGGTCGTGGAACTGTCTCAAGGGGGAGAGGTCAAGAACGAGGAGGTGTGCAGATACCTCAACCGTCTTGCCGACCTCCTGTACACCCTGGCACGGTTCGAAGAAGGCGAGCGCAGGCTCTATGTCTGATGCGATTGGATATCGCTGAAGGGGAAGTCAGAAATGGCCGGAAAGAACGGTTACACCATAGCGGTCTCGGGGAAGGGAGGCACGGGGAAAACGGTGCTCTCCGCCATCATGGTCAAGCTGCTTTCGGAGAAGGATGACGTGCGCCTGCTGGCGATTGATGCCGACCCCGCCACCAGCCTTCCCTATGCGCTCGGAGTCGGCTTCCAACGCACGGTGGGCGATATCCGTGAGAAGACCTATTCGGATGCCAGGAACCCCAGCTCTGCAGTGGGCAACGTGCCCCTGGACATGCTGCTGGAAAATGAGATCAAGAACGTGATGGTCAGCACCCCAGACTTCAGCCTGCTGGTGATGGGTAGGCCGGAGGGCCCGGGGTGCTATTGCCTGATAAACAACATGCTGCGCTACATCATAGACAAGGTCTCGCGCAAGTTTGACGTCACGATAGTTGACTGCGAAGCGGGCCTGGAGCACCTCAGCCGCAGGACTATCCGCGATGTGGACCTGCTATTCATGGTTACCGACCCCACCAGGAGGGGCGTGAACACAGCGCAGAGCATAAAAAAGCTCTCCAAGAGTCTGGACATCGTGTTCGGCCAGAGTTGCCTGGTGGTGAACAAGGTGACTGAGGAGGACCGGACACTGTACGGCCAGATGGAGGATATCTGCGGCATGGTACCCCTGGATGCGAACGTCACCAGGTACGACCGCGAAGGCAAGCCCATCCTCGTCCTCCCCGATGACTCCCCGGCTGTGCTTGCTGTGGCCGACATCCTTAAGAAGACCTACCATGGTGCCCGTTAGCCCTGGTGCGACTGAAGAAAACTCAGAGGAGAGTGGACGTGGGAACAGAGTTGAGCACCATATTCAAGAGACTGAACGACTATTTTGGCAAACACAAGGTGGTCTCGGAGGACGAGATCGCCCTGGCGGTCTCGATAGAGGTCAGCAAGCTGAGCCCGGAGACTAGGAAGAAGCTGGAAGGGGAGCTGAAAGGGGGCGACCTGGAACAGGTGCTGGTCAGCAGCATAGTGGGTGAGCCGATATCCGTTTACTCGCCCAACCTGACTTCCAAGAGGAACTACCTGGGTGAGACCTTCTATCACTATCCTACGCATGAGTTCCTGGCCGATGAGCTTGAAGAAGCATTCAAGAGGCTGGCCAAGATAAGGGCCATGGGTGCATTGGATACTGTCGAGGACATCGTCGGGGCGTTCCTGAGCAAGTCCGGGTATGAGGTAGTGAGCCGACCATCGAAGAGGGACCCTCTGGGTTGCCGTGAGATGTCTGCCACGAAGGGTGAGAAGCGGCTCTTCGTCTTCGTAGTCCCCTCGGTCAACTTTGTAGCAGAATGTGCCTCTCTGCTGGAGGAGGGCAAGGAGTACGCCATGGCGTTGCCCACGGAGAAGACGCCAGCCCCCTTCATTCGTTTTTGCCACGAGCAGGCCAGTGAATTTGAGGGCAAGAAGCTGCAGATATGGGTAGTGGACCCGGAGCGGAAGACGGTGAACCCGTTTCTGGGTTATACTCACGACGACGACATCTTCAAGAACTTCGATGACCCGAAGATGGCCGCCTTCGCCTGCCGCATGTATGGGGTTGGCAAGGACCTGTGGGTCCGCTCCGGCTAGCAGGAGTCCTGACATCGAGCTGATACCTGCGGTTGACCTGAGGGCGGGCAAGTGTGTCCGCCTCTATCAGGGCGACTATGGCAGGGAGACGGTGTTCTCCGAGCAGCCAGTGGACATGGCCCTGCACTGGCAGAGCATGGGCGCGCCCCGGTTGCACATCGTGGACCTTGATGGTGCTTCACAGGGTCGAGTATGCCACTGGGAGGTCATTGCCGAGATAGCCAGGCGCACAACGGTTCCCCTGCAGGTGGGGGGTGGCATACGGGACCTTCCGGCCATAGAGAAACTGTTGAGCGTGGGAGTTGAGCGGGCCATCCTGGGCACCAGTGCTGTGGAAGCCCCCACCCTGGTGGGCACGGCGTGCTCCAAGTTTGGCGACCGCATCGTGGTCAGCGTGGATGACCGCAGTGGCCTGGTCGCCACACACGGCTGGCGCAAGCCCACGCAGGTCGGCGTCGTTGAGATGATAGAGAGTATGGCGGTGTTGGGGGTGCGTCGTATCATCTACACCGACATCACGAGGGATGGCACGCTGGAGCGCCCAGACTTCGTTGGCATCGGGGAGCTTGTCCCGCGGGTCAGCTTGCCCATTATTGTAGCCGGGGGCATTTCGTCGCTGGATGACCTGCTGCACTTGCGAGAGATGGGCGTGGAGGGGGCTATTATCGGACAAGCCCTGTATGCGGGCAGGATAGACCTGAAAAAGGCACTGGAGGTGTTGGGAGATGTCCGGTGATGCCTACAAACTTCATGAGTTGCTGACCCTCGGCAGGATCAGGCGGGCAGTCCGCAGAAGGGTGATGGCAAAAGCCGAGTCAATGGCCATGCCGGGAGTACCGCTCGACCGGGCGAAACTGGAGGAGCTGACTGAGCAGGAATGGCAGGAGCTCAAGGCCGCTGTAAAGTCGTCTCCCATGGCCAAGGAGGCGGCGCGTGAGCAGATACGCCACACGGTCTCCAGTATCCTGGACGACGTCGCTAAGGCGGATAAGGAACAGGGCCAGGGTCTATGATGAGCATATGTTGACCAAGAGGATAATACCCTGTCTTGATGTCACTGGTGGCCGTGTGGTCAAGGGCGTGAGCTTCGTGGAACTGAGGGATGCCGGAGACCCTGTGGAGCTGGCCAGCTTCTACGACAGTGAAGGCGCCGATGAGCTGGTGTTCCTGGACATCACTGCCTCCTCCGACAGCCGGAACATCATGATAGACGTGATGAGGCGTGTTTCCGAGCAGGTGTTCATACCCTTCACCGTGGGGGGTGGCCTGAGGGGCATCGAGGACATGAGACGTATACTCGAGGCGGGGGCGGACAAGGTCGCCGTCAACACGGCTGCTGTGCTGAACCCTGAAGTTGTCCGGCAGGGGGCCAGAAAGTTCGGCAGTCAGTGTATAGTGGTGGCCATTGACGCCAAGAGGCTGGAGAACAGGAAAGAGACTCAGGGGGCGCTGGGCCTGGACTCGGACTCCACCTGGGAGGTCTATACGCATGGTGGACGTACACCGACCGGGATAGACGCCCTGAAATGGGCCAGGCTGGTAATATCGTTGGGGGCTGGAGAGCTGCTGGTCACCAGCATGGATGCCGATGGGCACCGCACCGGCTATGACCTGGCCCTGACGAGGGCGATGTCCGAGTCTGTCAGCGTTCCGGTGATCGCCAGCGGCGGCGCTGGAGCGCCGCAGGACCTGTACCACGCCATCGTGGAGGGGAAAGCCGACGCGGTGCTTGCCGCGAGCATATTCCACTACGGCATGTATTCTATACGCAGGGTCAAGGAGTACCTGGCGGAGAGAGGGGTCCCGGTGAGGTTGCAGTCGTGATCAAATTCGATGACAGGGGTCTGGTTCCGGCCATAGTCCAGGATGCCGGGAATGGCGAGGTGCTCATGTTGGGCTATATGAATCGGGAAGCGTTGCGCCGGACGCTGGACAGCGGCCAGGTCTGGTTCTATAGCCGCAGCCGCCAGGAGCTATGGCATAAGGGCGCGACATCGGGCAACTTCCTCAGTGTCCGTTCGGTACACCTGGACTGCGACGGGGATACCGTCCTGGTGAGGGCAAGCCCGGCGGGCCCTGTCTGTCACACCGGGGAGCTGAGCTGTTTCTTCCAAGAACTCACGAAGGAATCGGTGCCCCCGGACTAGCTTGTGCGTCTTCCGAAGCTGTCGGCTGCCCTGCTGAATCGGTTGCCAGGGCCGACTTCATCGCAGCAAGTGCGACCTCTATCTGGTCGTCTGCCGGCTCCGCGGTGGTCATGGACTGCAGGGCCAGGCCCGGGGAGAGCAGCATGCGCACATAGCGGTTGTTGCCATGGTTGGCTGCGAAGCGGACGATTTCATATCCGATGCCGACGATCACCGGGAGCAGCACTATTCTGAGAGTTATGCTGACCCATATGCTCGGGCGTCCTGCCAGCGCGTACACGAGGATGGCGATGGTGAAGACTATCAGGACAAAGCTCGTCCCGCAGCGCGTGTGGGCCGTGGGGTAGCGTCTCGCGCTTTCCAGTTCCAGGGGTTCTCCGCTCTCAAAGGCGTTGACCACCTTGTGTTCTGCACCATGGTAGGCATATATCCTCTTCAGGTCTGGCAACAGCCTCGTCGCCTTGAGGTAGGCGACGAACATCGCGATGCGTAGCAATCCCTCCAGTATGTTGCCGACCAGTGGCGAGGTGAAGGGGAATATGGTATAGCGGGCGATGAGCAGCGGGGCGACGAGGAACAGGGCGACTCCCAGTGCCAGGCCCGCTGCCACCGCACCCCAGACCGCCCCGGTAGGGACCTTGACCTCTTCCTCTGCCAGCGCCAGGTCTGCCGAGCGCAAGAGGGCCTGTGTCCCCAGGACCAGCGTCTCCAGGAGGACGAGTGTGCCCCTTACGAAGGGGGTACGCCTGAGACGTCCCAGGTAGAGGCTGGGTAGGGGGCGGGTATCCATCGCGATTTGCCCTGAGGGAACGCGTACGGCCGTCGCCAGATGCTTCTGGCCCCGGATCATCACGCCTTCGTAGACTGCCTGCCCGCCGTAGTAGAAGGGTCTAGTCTTGTTTGACATCGCCGTTGCCCGCCGCTGTCAGGCCTGCTACAAGCGCATCAGCAAAGCGATAGCAAAAGGGGAGCGGCAGTAAGTGTTGTGCCGCTCCCTTCTCCTTTGCTGTATGCGTTGCTTGCTGGCCTGACTACTGGAGCTTGTATTTCCGCTTGAACCGCTCGACGCGGCCTGCGGTGTCAACGATGCGCTGCTCGCCGGTGAAGAAGGGATGACACTTGGAGCAGACCTCTACCTTCAACACTGGCTGAGTGGAACCGGTGGTGAACGTCTGACCACAGGCGCAGACCACCTTGGCATCCTCATAGAACTTGGGATGTATCTTGTCTTTCATCTGGCCGTTTCCTGCTGCGGTGACGTGTAGATGCTGACCTTCTTCCTGAACCTGGTGGCGTGCTCGTATTTGACGGTGCCCTCTGTCAGCGCGAAGAGGGTATGGTCTTTGCCCACCCCCACATTTGTGCCGGCTTTGATGGGAGTCCCTCGCTGCCTGACCAGTATCGTCCCTGCAGGCACCAGTTGTCCGTCAAACCTCTTGACGCCCAGCCGCTTGGAGTGGGAATCACGCCCCAGCCTTGTGCTGCCGCCGCCTTTTTTGTGAGCCATGTGGTTTTACCTCGTCTGTGCCTTCGGGCTGTGGTGTCACTATCTCCTGAATCACCAGCCTGGTGGAGTGCTGCCGGTGTCCGGTCTTTTTGCGGTAGCGCACCTTGGCCTTGTACTTGAAGACGATTACCTTCTTCCCTTTGCTCTCGCCGCTGACCGTGGCCACCACCTTTGCCCCGGGTACGGTGGGTGTGCCCACGGCGACGTTCTTGCCGTCGGAGATGAGCAACACGCGTTCCAGCTCCACCTTGTCCCCCGGCGATGCCTTGAGGAGTTCGGCCTCTATCGTCTCTCCGGGTGCGACCCGGTATTGCTTGCCGCCTGTCTCTACTACTGCGTAAATGGGAGTCCTCCGTCTTCTTTGCAGAGGCAAAGTGTTTCATTGTAGACATTTCCTCTCTGAGCTGTCAAGCTCGGTGCTATCGGGCCATGGCCGGTCTTGACCTGTCCCGAAGCTGGAGTTGTTGTGGTAGGGAGTGCTGTGGTACAATCACCCTTTGGCCGAAAGCTCTGATGCCACGCACAATGTTAGCAACATCAGTTGGCGATATCCTCGGTGTGGAGCTTCTAGCCATTTCCACTTTCCTCTGTTTTTCACCTGTGGTTCCTATTCCCTTTACCCGAGAATAGCTAGGAGGTGAATCGAAGCATGACAGCAAAGTTGATCAGCGGCGCTGAGGTCGCCGCGGAAATCCGCGAGGAGTTGAAGGGGCGCGTGAAGAAGGTCGCAGAGAAGGGTG
>JBFMDE010000052.1:0-11374 GCA_040754215.1 Chloroflexota bacterium | reverse complement strand
TCCTCTTCGGGTATGGTGCCCTTGGTCAGACAGACCGGGCACGGCGTGGTGAGGCCAACCGACCCGGCATCGGTGAGGAAACCTTCACCTTCACAGTTGGGGCAGGTAACAGCCTTCTGTTCTTGTTCAGCCATCTCCTAAGACTCACCGCCTTCTAATCATAAAGTATAACCCCTTCGTTGAGTGAGTGCCATAATGTCCAACGCGAGTCGTCTGCGGTTTCACCGCGAATCAGGCTTTCCTGCGCAGGCATCGCACTGGCCACGAAGCAATAGCTCGTGCTCCGCCAGCGTGTAGCCCTCCGGCAGGAGTCTTGTAAGGCCCCCGGGACAGCCCTGAATCTCGAACAACCTGTCGCACGTGCGGCACAGGAAATGATGGTGATGACCCCCTGATACCACCTCCCAGCGTGATGGCTGCCCTGGCAAGTCGACCTGCTGTATCTGCCCCTCCGATTGGAGGGCTCTCAGATTACGATAGACCGTTGCGACCCCTATACTTGCGACTTCGTTCCGAGCCAGTTCTAATAGCTCATCAACCGACAGCGGCCTGCCTGCATTGACGAGGGCTTTGCGGATCGCATTCCGTTGTTGTGTGTCCCTTCTCACGCTGTCCTCTGAGTTGATAATTGATTATCATTATTCTAGCATGAAGGGAAGGGGGAGTAAATTCAAGGAGGGGGCCTTGCCCTCTCTTGACTTATTATTGATAACGGATTATCATTAACGTTGCCTGAATGGACGGGAGGTGGAGGGGAGCTGCAAGACGAGATGAGACGAATATACGTTTTATTATCTGCGCTACTTGCGCTGGTCCTTCTTGGTTTGCCATCCTGCCAGCCGTCAACCAGCAGCCCGAAGAGGTCCATCGTCGTTACCTACTCAGTCCTTGGCTCTATTGTAAGAGAACTGGTCGGCGACAAAGCCGAAGTCACCGTCTCCATCCCCGATGGCCTGGACCCGCATGAATGGGAACCGTCCGCCAAGGACATAGAGGCCATAAACAAGGCTGACCTTGTTATCGAAAACGGGCTTGGTCTCGAGGAGGGAATGAAAAGGACACTGGCGACGGCCAGGAGCAAAGGCGTTAAGTTCTTCACAGCTTCAAACTACGTTACCCTTCGACATGTAGGACCGGGTGAGGGAATCCCCTCCGGCGACCCGGACCAGGTTATCGGTGCGCCCGACCCGCACCTCTGGATGGACCCGATAGCTATAAGGAGTGTCGTGAGCGCGCTCGCTAATGCTCTCATGCGAGACCTTAACCTGGATGTCGCCGACCAGGCAAGGGACCTGGAAAGCCGGCTGGACAGCCTGAACACCGAACTTTCGAGTATTATGGCGCAAGTCCCTCAGGAAGACCGCAAGCTGGTTACCGGTCACGAGTCAATGGGGTATTTCGCCCAGCGCTACGGTTTCAAGCTCGTTGGGGTAATCATACCCGGCCTGTCTTCACAGGCAGAGGTCTCGGCAGCAGACCTGGCTGCCCTCAAGAAGGCAATTCAAGATAATCAGGTCAAGGTGATATTCACGGAGCTTGGCACATCGCCGGCAGCGGCCAGGGCCATCGGCGAGGAAACCAGGGCGAAGGTAGTTGAACTCACCACACATGCCGTACCCGCCGATGGTTCATATTTTACATTTATGAGAAACATTGCTACTGTTATCGCTAGCGCTTTGAAATAGGTGTGGCTGTGGACTTGCTGGTGACGCCATTCTCGAGCAACGGCTTTATGCTTCAGGCCCTGATCGCCGGCATCCTGGTCTCCATCGCCTGTGCCATTGCCGGCACCTTTGTTATCCTGCGCGGCCTGGCCTTTATTGGGGACGCACTCGCCCACGGGGTGTTGCCTGGCATTGCCGTGGCGATACTGGTAGGCTTCCCGGGAGTCATTGGAGCGGCCGTCGGCGCGGCTTTCATGATCGGTGGCATCACGCTCATCACGCAGCGCTCCCGATTGTCCTCGGACACCGCCATTGGACTCTTATTCGTCGGAATGCTCTCCCTGGGTGTGGTAATCGTGTCCCGCTCCAGCTCCTTCAGCGGCGACCTGACGCGAATACTGTTCGGCGAGATCCTGGGCATCGGCACCCAGGCAATCCTGGTTCAGCTCGTAGCTACAGTCATTATTGCGGCTATTGCTGTAATCTGTGCCCGGCCCTTCTTGCTCCTCAGTTTCGACCCCGAGCAGGCCGAGGTCGCCGGTTTCTCAGCCCGTCTGTACCACAATATTATGCTCTTCATGGTTGCGGCTACCGTGATCGTGTCTTTCCAGACCGTGGGCACTCTGCTCGTCTTCGGGTTGCTCATAGCCCCCGCTGGTGCCGGGGCGCTTCTTGCCCGCAGGATAGAAGCGATGATGGCCTGGGCGATACTCTTCGGGGTATTATCAATGTACTCAGGCCTACTGATCAGCTACCACTTTGACCTGGCTGCGGGTGCCGCCATAATACTGGTAACCATAGTGATCTTCTTTGCTGTATTCATCCTGCAGAATATACGCCAACGTCGAACCGCTCCTTCACGGGAGACAACACATGGATAGCCGACAGACTGCTATGAACCAGGCCAGTGGTCCTGGAATAGCCACTGGCGGCAGTGCCTACGTCCAGGCCAGACACCTCAGCGTCGGTTACTCCAACGAAGTCGTTGTGGCAGACATTAGTTTCAAGCTGGGATCCGGGGAGGCCCTCGCTCTTATCGGTACCAATGGCTCGGGCAAGTCAACTCTTCTGAAAACAATCGTGGGGCTGCTGCCACTTATGGGAGGCCAGCTGTCGGTATTCGGAATGCCCCCTGGTAACAACCACCACCGAATAGCATACCTTGGCCAGTTCCACCACTCCGGATTCGTCCTGCCGCTCCGTGCCACAGACGTCGTGCGCATGGGTCGCTTCCCGCTCCACGGGCTATGGAAACGAATGGGCCGACAGGATGACGAAGTCGTTCTATCCGCCATGCGTACTATGGGTGTCGAGAAGCTGGCAGACACTCCGCTACGAGCGCTATCGGGCGGTCAGCAGCAACGAGTCTATCTGGCCCAAGTGCTGGCCCATCAAGCAGACCTGCTGGTGCTTGACGAACCGACGGCTGGTCTGGATGCTGGCGGCCGTGAGCTCTATTTGCAGGCCATCAACGAGGAGCTGCGCCGTGGAGCTTCTGTCATCATGGCCACCCACGATATTCAGGATGAGGCAGCCCTTTGCCACCAGGTAATGCTTCTGGCTCGTAAGGTGGTGGCCATCGGTGCGCCAAATGAGGTGATGACCCCGGATGCTTTGCTGGAGACCTTTGGCATCGTCGTTGCCGGGGAGCAGAGGCTCCACATGCTCGAGCACCCACACGGCCATGACGGCGGCGGGCGGCCGGGCCTCAACAGACCGAGGCATTAGCTTGTGCATCAGAGCACCCTTGCTTCAAGCCGTTTTCACGAGCAGTCGTGAAGTGGGACTGCCAGCAAAGTGGCCCATCAAGAACAGGCGGCGACAATGTTGAGGGACCATGTAGTCGAGGTAGAGCATCTCATCAAGACCTACGGAACCCTGAGGGCCGTGGATGACATCAGCTTTGGAGTCGAGCGAGGCGAGGTCTTCGGCATGCTCGGGCCTAACGGCGCGGGCAAGACCACCACGGTCGAGATAATCGAAGGCCTGCGAACGGCAGACTCAGGCCGGGTGACCGTGCTAGGGCTGGACGTCTCCAAATCGCCGACCCACATAAAGCAGAGGATCGGCACCCAACTCCAGGCCCCCTCGCTGTTGCCCCTGCTGAGAGTGGACGAGCTCCTGAACACATTCGCCGGCTTCTACGAGCGTTCGCTGCCGCTAGAGAACATCCTCGATCTACTGGGGCTGGAGGGCAGCCGTAAGGTACTGGTGAAGAACCTTTCAGGTGGTCAGCAGCAGAGGCTCTCGGTAGCCATGGCGCTGGTCAACGACCCCGAGATAGCCTTTCTCGACGAACCCACCACAGGCCTGGACCCCCAGGCCAGGAGAGGCCTGTGGTCGGTTGTCCAGGGAATGAGGGAACGGGGCAAGACCGTCTTTCTGACCACCCACTACATGGAGGAAGCGGAGCGCCTCTGCGACAGGGTAGCCATCATTGACCATGGCAAGATAATCGCCCTGGGCACACCACACGAGCTGATAGCAGGCTATTTCGAGGAGAAGGCCATCGAGTTTGAGCTGACCTCTTCCCCACCGGAAGCACTCATGAAAGGCCTGCCCGGGGCCAGCCAGGTCCTGTTGAACGGCAGCGAGGTCATAGTCTATTCCGCCGACATTCCGCAGACCATGTCCGCCGTGCTGCAGATGGCTGCAGCAGAAGGCCTGACCGGGCAACTGAAAGACCTGCACGTGAGAGAGGCCACCCTGGAGGACGTATTCCTGAAGATCACCGGCCGCAGGATAAGGGAATGAAGGCGTTCAACGGCCTCTTCATCGCCTCTTTCAAACAGTTCTTCCGCGACAGGACCGCCCTGTTCTTCACCTTCGCCTTTCCTTTGCTTTTCATGGTCATCTTCGGGCTCGTCTTTGGCGGCAACGGGCACATGAGCTACGACATAGGCCTGGCCAACGAAGCCGACTCCCCTGTGGCGACGGCCATTTCGGAAGCCCTCAAGAAGGTCTCCATCTTCAAGGTGAACGAAGGGGAACTTGACCAGG
This sequence comes from Chloroflexota bacterium, assembly GCA_040754215.1. Taxonomy (GTDB): domain Bacteria; phylum Chloroflexota; class Dehalococcoidia; order JACPPY01; family JACPPY01; genus JBFMDE01. The sequence goes on along the minus strand of JBFMDE010000052.1, from coordinate 6,710 downwards.
GGCTGGAGAAACTCAGAAACGGCGACATCCGGGCCGTGGTAAGTATTCCCGAGGATATCCAGTCCCGGATAGCCAGCGGTGAGGCGGCGAGCATATCCGTCTATTACGACCCTTCGCAGACGACCTCGACACAGGTGATCCTGTCCGTGCTGAGACAGCTGGTCAACGAAGTGAATCAGCAACTCACCCAGCAACCTGCCCTCATCAGTCTCGCCGAGAAGTCGGTCCAGTCCCATGACCTGAGGGACATAGACTACCTGGTGCCCGGCATCGTGGCCATGTCAGTGCTGTTTCTGGGGCTCTTCGGGGCCCTGCCCATGGTGGACTGGAGAGAGAAACAGGTGCTCAAGCGCCTGCGAGCTACACCTCTCAGCAGGACCGTGGTGGTATCCAGCCAGGTCGCCTACCGTCTGGTGCTGGCACTGCTGCAGACGTTGCTGATACTCGTCGTCGCGTACTTCGCCTTCGACGTCCAGGTGGTCGGAAGCTGGCTTGTGTTGCTGGGACTGGTCCTGTTGGGCACGCTTGCCTTTGTCGCCCTGGGCTACCTGGCCGTGTCGAGGGCAAGGACCACTGAGAGCGCCATGCCCATCATCCAGTTGATCCAGTTCCCCATGCTCTTCCTGTCAGGTATATTCTTCCCTGTGGACTTCATGCCCGACTTCATGCGGCCCATAGTGGCGGCCATGCCTCTAACCTACCTGGGGGACGCATTCCGCCAGACGATGGTGAACGCCACTCCACTGCACCCTCTGACCGTGGACGTCGCAGTCCTGACGGCCTGGTTGGTCGTGAGCATGTTGCTGGCGGTCAGGCTGTTCCGCTGGGACTAATTGACGGCTACCAGTAGAACCTTCGACCCCACCTCAAAGTCCATCACTCTGCCTTCAACCGGCTGAGCGTTTCTTCGATTCTCTTGAGAAAGGAGTCGGTGGTTGCCGTGGACTTGTCAACCTGCACAATCCCGTCACTGTCAACCGTGTACTTGAATTGACTGTACCTCGTGTCAAGATAGTCGGGATAAAGGCAATGCTCCGGCGAAGGAAAGCATGCCATGTCATTGGTCGGTACCGTGACCGCCGGGACTACCTTCAGGCCCTCGTTGACCCTCATGGACTGCAGCGCTGTGGAAACCACGCTACGCTCATACGTCGCTGCTACTCCACGGACCTCCTCGATCAGCCTGACCGCCGCAGCCGACGCCTCTGTCAGCTTGACGGCCACACCCTTGAAGGGAGCTGCCAGTGCCTGCTGTGGTTGAACAAAGGCATAGGAGGTCCCAGCGATGAATATGGCGAGAAGGGCGACAAGGGAGATAATAGCTATCCGGAACGCTCGCGACGCAGCCTTGCTCCAACCAGCCATCCTCCGAACCCTGCTTCCTTTGCTCTTTGACACATCCTGAGCTATGAGCGTCATCAGCCCGGCAATCTCGCCCTTGGTCTGTTCCTCAACTCCAGCCGCCTCAGGGGCACGCCTGGCCGTGAACATGTCATGATATGCCCTTCGCCTGGCGGGGTCGGACAGGACGTCATAGGCTTCCTTCACCTCGGCCATTCTCTCCGAGTACTCCGGCACTCCCGGACTACTCGATAGCAGATGATGGTATTGCAGGGCTAGCCGTTCATAGGCTGCGGCGATTTCCTCGGGCCTCGCATCCGGCTTCACTCCGAGGACCCTGTAGTAGTCCTTCCAAGTTACCTCATATTGCTCCATCGCTGCCACCACTCATGTCCCTCAAAAGTACTTGGTGAGCAGACCAGGCCTTCCGTTCGAGTCCTAACATAGTCGCGGGATACAGTCGAATACAGTTTCACCACAGCTTGATGATCAGGGCCGATGCAGCCACGTAGGCGGCGATGCCCACCAACATGGAGCCGGTAAGGCCGATACGCGGCAGGAGGAAGACCAGGCAGACGATGTACAGTATCCAGGCAGGTAACAGCTTCAACAGGCCCTTGGCATACGAGACCGTCAGAGGAGTCCCACCGCTCAGGTATATCGCCACCATGGTTATCACAGTCACCGCGGGCAGCATACCGATGAAGGCGGCCACGTTGCTCTTCCCCTGGCCCCCCAAGTAGCTGACGGCGGCGACAACCACACCACCCACCACAAAGTATAGAGGCAGCAACTTTATGTCCATGAGCCTGGCGTGCCCGCAATTCTAGCACATCCCCCTGCTCACGGGCCCCCTTGAAGCTCCTCCAGCGCCCCGGTGTAGGCGGCCAGCGTGCCACTGTCATAGAGCACGAAGACCACCTCTCTCAGCGAGCTGTCCCCTCGCAGGAAGTCAATCACCGTCTTCAATGCCACCCGGGCCGCCTCCTCCACCGGGTAGCCATAGACGCCGGTGCTGATGGAGGGAAAGGAGAGGGTCTTCAGGCCCCGCTCCACAGCGAGCATCAGGCTGTTATGGTAGGCGCTGGCCAGGACCTCCGGCTCACCCCAACCACCGCCATGCCACACCGGGCCCACGGTGTGGATGACATAGCGGGCCTTGAGCCTGCCGCCCCCGGTGATGACCGCCTCTCCAGGCGGCAACGTCCTGCCCATCCGGGCGCGTATCGCCTTGCACTCCTCCAGGACCGCAGGCCCCCCGGCGCGGTGTATCGCGCCATCAACCCCACCACCGCCCATCAGGCTGGGGTTGGCCGCGTTCACGATGGCGTCGGTCGCCTGACGCGTGATGTCTCCCTGCACCAGGCCCAGCTTCGTCTTATTGACAACAACTTCCATGCTCACCGGCCCTCTTTCTCACCAGCACACAGATATTACGCGAAAACGCCGCCATGGGGAAGTGGTACCCCTCCCCGGGGAACACGCGCATCACCTCAAGGCCGGACCGCTCGAGACACCCGACAAGCTCACGCCGGGAGAAGAGGTAGTAGTAGCGCCGGACGGTGCTCCCTCTGGTCTTCCACGGGACCAGCACCTCCTTGCCACCGAGCCAGAACCGGGGCTGCCAGCGGTTCCATACGGTGATGAAGGCCTCGCCGCCGGGCCGGAGCACACGCCTGAGCTCGGCGAAGGCCCTCATCCTTCCCTCGTGACCCCTGATGTTGTGATAAGCGGCCACCGCGATGGCCCAGTCGAAGGCATTGTCGGCGTACGGCAGCCAGCGGGCATCGCCGAGCACCAGGCCGGCCTCGAACCCGTGCTTGCCACGGTACTTCAGGGCGAACCTCAGCATCTCCGACGAGGAGTCCAGGCCCCACAGCTCGAACCCATCCCGAAAGGGCAGGAAGTCGGGACCGTGGGCGCAGCCCACGTTCAGCAGCCGACCGCGCTGCCACCTCGCCGCCATCTCCTCCAGTTCGCGGCGAAACCTGGTCCAGTGACGCCGGTGGTACCAGCCCTCCGCTATCTCGTCATACGCCTGGTGCAGTGTCCCACCCCTTTTTGCCCTGTGGCAATCCCTCTGCTAAACTCTTGTTGACGGCTACAAGGAAAGCACAGGATGCGGAAAATATCAAGGACGATATCGGGCGTCACCCCTGTGGCGGTGATGGCCCGGCCCATGGGCTGCCCCGGGCGATGCGTGTATTGCCCCAATGACCCTTCAGTGCCACGCAGCTATACCTCCGAGTCCCCGGCCGTGCTCCGCGGCCTCAGGTGTGACTTCGACGCCCCCAGGCAGGTTGCGGAGAGGCTGAGGACGCTCCATGCCATGGGCCACCCCACCGACAAGGTCGAGCTCATCATCATGGGCGGAACCTTCCTCGCTGCGCCGGTGGAGTACCAGTACCACTTCATCAAGGGCTGCTACGACGGCCTTAACGGCGTGGAGTCGGCGGGGCTGGAGGAGGCGAAGGCAACCAATGAGACTGCCCCGCACCGCTGTGTAGGGCTGTGCATCGAGACCCGCCCGGACTGGTGCGGGCCGGAGGAAATAGCCAGGATGCTGGACTTCGGCGCCACCAGGGTGGAGCTGGGGGTGCAGGCACTGGACGACTCCATATACGAGCTGGTGAGGCGGGGGCACGGGGTGAGAGACGTGGTGCGTGCAACCCGGCTGCTCAAGGAGCACGGCTTCAAGGTGCACTACCACTGGATGCCGGGGCTGCCGGGGTCGAATGCCCGGCATGACCTGGAGATGTCGGCGCAGCTCTTCGCCGACCCGGACTTCCGCCCCGACGGGCTCAAGCTGTACCCCACGCTCGTAGTACGGGACACGGAGTTGGAGCGGTGGTACCTGGCAGACCGCTACCACCCCTACGAGATGGATGAGCTCGTGGAGCTGCTGGCCGAGGTCAAAGGCGGGCTACCGGGGTACGTCAGGGTGTCGCGGGTAATGCGCGACATCCCGGCCCGGTTCATCGTCGCCGGATGCCGCGACGCTGCGCTCAGGGACGCTCTGAAGAGGCACTTGAAGGGGCAGGGCAAGGCGTGCCGCTGCATCAGGTGCCGGGAATACGGCCACCGTATCAAGGAGGGCTGGGAGGCCGGGGAGCCTTCGCTGCGAAGGCTGGACTACGAGTCGGCCGGGGGCAGGGAGGCCTTCCTCTCCTATGAGGACGACAACGGGACCCTCTTCGGCCTGCTGCGGATGAGGCTGGCTGGCACCTGGTCGGCCACGGCCCTGGTACGAGAGCTTCACGTCTTCGGGCCTGAGGTACCCCTTCAGGGGCGCAACGCCCTGGCGGCACAGCACAAGGGCCTGGGCAAGGCGCTGCTCCAGGAGGCCGAGCGCATCGCCCGCGAGGAGTTCTCGAGACATAAGATGCTCGTCTTGAGCGGGGTCGGCGCCAGGGAGTACTACCGCACCGAGTTCGGCTACGTCTCCGAAGGGCCATACATGGCCAAGAGGCTGAACGTGAACCCCAAGGTATAGTCTCACCATCCAACAATCTGCTTGAGCCGCTTAACTAAAGAAAGCGGCTTTTCAGGCTCAGGTGGCAAGCCCTGCAGTTCTCGCAATCGGTTTATTGTCCTTCGCCACCAGGATTTGCTTAATGCCTCCCGACGGTTCAGTAGCCTCTTAAGAACTAAGTCATATTCACATACGATTCTTCCTCCCGCGCCCAAGACAGTTATCCTCAAAAGATGTTGGTTGATGTTGGGTTCCTCTTTGCTCTTGAGGTAGGACCATATTTGACTGAATTTGGTATCAATATCCCGGAAGGCGATGGTAGCATGGAAAGAATGACCTCTTCGGCTATCCCAAGGTTGGTAAGTGGATATTTTTCTCAATTCTTGGGACAATTGCCACCTCAAGTCTTCAAGTTCCTGGGAAGGAGTGATATCGAAATATAAAACTTTGGGGCTCTTATCGAAGAAGCCGAACCCCTTAATCTTAAAAGAAACCAGGCAATATCGTTGCCCGACTTTTTCCACCGCCGAAATTACTTTCCTGATGTCTTCCGTTCTACTAGGCCCATACAAGGATATATGAGGGACTACTCTTTTCCTCGTAACCCCTCTAACTCCGAATTTCTTGCTGACCGAGTATACGACTTTCTTGGCATACTCCTTCGCATATCCATGCATTCGAAATTCAACTAAAAAGTGAGCCATTCCCGAATCCTGTTAATAATACTCTCTAGCTCCCGTTTTGTCTTACCTCTCTTCTTGTATGCATAATATCTCTCAATAATCTCCCCGGTTACACCTGATATATGAATACTCGAACCCGGTTTGTAATACTCTATGTACTTTATCTCATGGCGCGGCCTTGGTGCCCCTCTCGCCTTCACTAGGCAAACGGTGTGGTGATCCCGGAAGTATCCGTGCCCATGTGATTTGTGGACCCGCCCTATATGATGGAAGAGATACTTTGCATAGTAAGGTTGTAGTCCTGTCTCTTCTCTCAATTCTCTCATTGCCGCTTGCATTCTTGTCTCATGTTTATTTGCACCACCGCCGGGTAGGAGAAAAACCCCACTCCTGCCCGCTGTAACAAGAAGCCCCCTGTCTGTCTCAACTATTGCCGTTCCTCTACGACGTCTACTGACCCTTGGCACCATTAGCCCCCTGAAGGCGCCTGCATCAAATGCAGACGCTCCAAAAGATCGACAGTGGATTTACCGCCGAAACAGATAATAACCTTTTGTATCAACGTTTTTGTCCGTTGCATATCCTATCTCGTACTCTAACTGCATGGTTTTGCCCTTCTCCACGTAAAAGTCACGCCTCATCTTCAAAGATTTCTCTGGGCGCAAAAGTTCCCTGGCCTTCAAAGGTAAGATAATCCAACTCCCTGAAGTTATGGACACGAGCCACTAGATTCCGGGGGAATCGCCTCGTCCTTTCATTATATTGCTGCGCTACTCGGTTATATTCCAATCTGGTTTTGCGGAGTCTCCTCTCTATTCGAGAGTCCTTCTCCATTAGCGACATGTGCATTTTATCAGCCTTGAGTCCAGGGTATTTCTCAAAAACAGCCTGGAGTTTGAGGTAATTGTTTTCTATCTCGGAGGCAAGTTTAACCTTTTCGTTCAGTTCGGTATCTTTTGTCCATCTGCTCCTTGCTTCAATAACATCCTTGAGCACTTTGTATTCGTGGATGTCGTACTTTTTTGCGATTTGGGCCAAAGCATGAATATTATCGACCCTCTCCTGCATGACCACGTCAATGTCTGCGAATTTCCTCTGGGCTCTAGTAATCCAGTACTGGAATTTATTGTAGATACTTATCCATCCCCTGACTGAAATACCGAGTGCTATCACGATGATGACACCTACTACCAGCCAGATTATTAAAGTCGATG
>JBFMDE010000051.1:7718-11428 GCA_040754215.1 Chloroflexota bacterium | reverse complement strand
ACCAGCAGCTAATAAAGGGGGTCCCGAGTAACCCCGCTTTGGCCAGACACCGCCGCTCCTAGCACCACCTCAGCTTCCGCCTACCTCAGTGCTCGCCCTAGCCCATCTGGCCTTGATGCCGGATTACTCGGGACTGGCCATACTGTAACACATCGTCCCTGCCTTGTCAACCCCCCGTTCACCTTATAGAACCCGAGCTTCAACAGTTCTGTCACCTTCGAGGTTGCTAGCTGGACTGTAGCAGGTGATGGGGTACCAATGGGTCTCCTATGTCAAAGTTGACAGTCTTGCACTGGCTATGATAGGATGAACTTTGCCTTCAGTGGGCAGAGCACCTTAACAACTGGATAGTGGAAGGAAGCAAAGAGTTTTAGCCAGAGGGTTTGATCCTGGCTCAGGATGAACGTTGGCGGCGTGCCTTATGCATGCAAGTCGAACGCTCCGATGGTCCGCAAGGGCCACTGGGGAGTGGCGAACGGCTGAGTAACGCGTAAGTGACCTACCCTCGAGTGGGGAACAACCCTGAGAAATCGGGGCTAATACCGCATGTGGTGGCAGGGGTAGTGCCCTATCACCAAAGCCGCAAGGCGCTTGAGGAGGGGCTTGCGTCCGATTAGCTAGTTGGCAGGGTAATGGCCTACCAAGGCGACGATCGGTAGCTGGTCTCAGAGGACGGCCAGCCAGACGGGGACTGAGACACGGCCCCGACTCCTACGGGAGGCAGCAGCAAGGAATCTTGCGCAATGGGCGAAAGCCTGACGCAGCGACGCCGCGTGGGGGATGAAGGCCTTCGGGTTGTAAACCCCTTTTCTCGGGGAAGAAAAATGACGGTACCCGAGGAATAAGTCTCGGCTAACTACGTGCCAGCAGCCGCGGTAATACGTAGGAGGCGAACGTTATCCGGATTTACTGGGCGTAAAGAGGGCGCGGGCGGCACTCCAAGTCGGGTGTGAAAGTTCCTGACTCAATCAGGAAGGGCCATCCGATACTGGGGAGCTAGAGGGCAGCAGAGGGAGATGGAATTCCCGGTGTAGTGGTGATATGCGTAGATATCGGGAGGAACACCAGTGGCGAAGGCGGTCTCCTGGGCTGTTCCTGACGCTGAGGCCCGAAAGCGTGGGGAGCGAACCGGATTAGATACCCGGGTAGTCCACGCCCTAAACGGTGGATACTAGGTATGGGGGGTATCGACCCTCTCTGTGCCGCAGCTAACGCTTTAAGTATCCCGCCTGGGGACTACGGTCGCAAGACTAAAACTCAAAGGAATTGACGGGGGCCCGCACAAGCAGCGGAGCGTGTGGTTTAATTCGATGCTACACGAAGAACCTCACCAGGGCTTGACATGCTGGAAGTAGGAACCTGAAAGGGGGACGACCTGTTGAGTCAGGAGCCAGCACAGGTGCTGCATGGCTGTCGTCAGCTCGTGCCGTGAGGTGTTGGGTTAAGTCCCGCAACGAGCGCAACCCTCGTCCCATGTTGAATTCTCATGGGAGACTGCCCTGCAAAACGGGGAGGAAGGTGGGGATGACGTCAAGTCAGCATGGCCTTTATGCCCTGGGCCACACACACGCTACAATGGACGGTACAAAGGGCTGCCAAGGAGCGATCCGGAGCTAATCCCAAAAAACCGTCCTCAGTTCGGATTGCAGGCTGAAACCCGCCTGCATGAAGTCGGAGTTGCTAGTAACCGCAGGTCAGCATACTGCGGTGAATACGTTCCCGGGCCTTGTACACACCGCCCGTCACGTCATGGGAGCCGGTAACACTTGAAGTCGATGCGCCAACCCCTCACGGGGAAGCAGTCGCCGAGGGTGGGACTGGTGACTGGGACGAAGTCGTAACAAGGTAGCCGTACCGGAAGGTGCGGCTGGATCACCTCCTTTCTAGGGAGTCTAGCCTCAAGCTAGAGTCCTAGGTCGGTCAATGGGGCTCATGGCCCCGTTGTAGCTTCGCGAATAAGACTTCCTTCCACTATCCATCTGTTAAGGTGCTTCCTTTTCCCCCAGCAGAAACCGCCTGACCGTCTGCAGGAACCATCCCCTGTCCTCAATATAAGGGAAATGTGCGCTGCTCTCGGACACGGCAAGATGCGCACCAGGGATGAGTTGCGCCATCTCCTCTGAGTGGCACAGCGGTACCGCCAGGTCATGTCTCCCCGCAATCACCAGCGTCGGCACTCGAATACGGCACAACCATCCCCGCAGGTCAAAACGCGCCAAGTACTGCCAGGCCGCCTGACTCGCCGGACCCCAGCGCACATTGTCCAGGTCCAGAGCTGATATCATGGAAGGGTCTCGGAAGAAGACCGGCGCCTGCAACATAAAGGCACGCTTCATATTCTCCGCAGATGGCGGCCCTTGTGCTATTCGCTCCAGCTCCAGCCATACCTCAGGGCCGACACCTCTGCGCATGTTCTCTGTACCCTCGCGCAGGAACTCATGGCTGGCGGCAGTACACACCAGCAACAGGTGCGACAGCCTTTCTGGGTGCGCCAGGACATAGTGCAGCGCCACCATGCCACCGAAGCTATGTCCGAGCATCGCGAACCCCTCCACCCCAAGGTGACGCCGCAGCCCCTCCACATCGTCCACGAAATCGCCTATGTCATAGCCATCCCCCTCCTCAGGATGGGAAGACCTCCCGGTGCCCCGGTGGTCGAAGCACACCAGGCGCATTTCACCGGCGAGGTCACGGAGGAACGGGGCAATGGAGGTATGGTCAAACCCCGGCCCGCCATGATGCACTACCAGGGGCAATCCCGCCCCCTCGTCAGTGTAGTAGAGTTGGACTCCATTTGTCCGGGCCAGCATCGTTATGTCATCCTGATATCGCTCGTCCCGCCTCAGTATATGCGCAGTGTCAATGCCGAGCGACTTCGAACCTTCGTTTGCCACCCTCGGTAGGGCATGCTAGAATTGCCGCGCTGTCTGGTAACCAGCCCGGGTCTTCTGTCCCTCTGTACATACCCGGTGAACAGGAGGTATGCAGTTGTGGACGATATCCTAGCCAGACTCTCCGACATCTCTGCCGACCCTTATTCCAGCGTCGCCAAGACTCGAGAGCGAACAGGCAAAAAGGCTATCGCAGTCTTTCCCATGCACATCCCGGAGGAGGTGGTCCATGCCGCCGGGATGCTGCCTGTGGTTCTATGGCGGGGCAACGAACCAGTGACTCTGGGACACAGCCATGTGGCGACCTTCAACTGTGGCCTGGTCCGGAGCTTCGTTGACGATGCGGTGAGGGGAAAACTCGCCTTCCTGGACGGGGTTGTACTCTGGCGGCAATGCCTCCAGGCCCAGGGCCTGCGCTACATCATCGAGCGGAGTGCCCGTCCCCCTTTCGGCTACCTGGAGTACCTTTACCTGCCCGCACTCTTCCCCAATATGGAATCCTTCCCCGGCGCCGCAGTGAAAGACTTTCTCCTGGAGGAATTCGGCCGGCTGAAGACAGGCATGGAGAAACTGGCCGGGTGTAAGGTGACCACCGAGTCCCTCAGACACAGCATCGCTATCTACAACCGTGACCGTGACCTGATTCGACAGGCATACGAACTGAGGAGGCAAAGGCCAGGGATGCTCAGCGCCAGGGAGGCCATGGCCATCGTCCAGTCCAGCATGCTCATGCCCAAAGAGGAGCACGCCGAGCTGCTGGAGAAGCTCCTGCCAGAGCTGAAGCGGCGGAAGGCGGCGGCCAATGGGAAGGTGAGGGTA
>JBFMDE010000051.1:0-7618 GCA_040754215.1 Chloroflexota bacterium | reverse complement strand
GCCTACTGCGCGGGGAGGGGGGCAGGTGACCAGGTCCTGGAGGTGGCCGAGTCTGTCGGCGAAATGCCCGATACCTGCTCTTACCACCGTATGCACATGGGCATGGCGGCCGCAGTGCAAAAGGGCATCCCCATCAAGGAGGAAGTGGTGTTGCCCCTGCCGGACTTGATGATTGACGGTAGGCTCTGCGTCGAGATGTCCCACTATGCTGAGGGCCTCTACCGCCGGCTGGGTACCCGGGTGGTGGCCGTGGACGTACCCCCCATGGAGCACGACGCCGATGGACCCCGGCTCGCGGCCTTCGTGGAGCGCCAGGTGAGGGAGACCCTCATCCCCACTCTGGAGGAGGTATGTGGCCGTCCCTTTGACTACGGCAATCTGAGCCACGTCCTCAGCGTGCTCAAGCAGACAGCCACGATACGGAACCGGTGCTGGGAGTATTTCAAGCTCATCCCCTCACCGTGGACGCTGTGGGACTACGGCGTGAGCATCGCCCCGGTTTTCTACCTCATGGGAAAGCCGGAAACTGTGCCCTATTACCAGAAACTCGAGGCCGAGCTGTCAGAGCGGGCAGCCAGGAAGGTGTCCGCCATCCTGCCCCAGGAGAGGTATCGCCTCTACTGGGATGGCTGGTTGCCCTGGGCCTTCCTGGGCCTGTTCAGCCGCAAGATGACGGCCCAGGGCGCCGTACCCATCTGCGGTCGGTACCCCTGGGAGTTCTTCCCCCACCCCGAGGCCATCGAGCCCGAGCCCGACCCAGTGCATAGTTATATCAACCTCTGGTTCGACCCTGAGATTGGTCCCGCCCACAACCCCGTACGCGCGGTGCGCTTCATCGGCAAGGCTATTGAAGACTACTCGCTGGACGGGATGGTCTTCTTTGCCTCCAAGACCTGCCGTATGTGGAGCATGGATGCCGCGGACATCATAGATGAGCTAGAGAGGAGGCATGGCATCCCCGGCGTGATCATCGAGGCCGACATGGCGGACTCGCAGATGGTCTCCGAAGCCCAAATTGATACCCGTCTGGCGGCTCTCTTCGAGATGATAGACGGCAGGAGGAAGGTACGGCGTGGGTAGATACACCTGAAAAACGGGGGGTTCAGGGATATCTTGACTAAGGAGGGCAGAAGAATCCACCATAAGACCCCTGATACTCCAAAGGCTCTGAAGGCACTTCAGTCCGTCCGAGCAATAGCCGTGGGTATTGACATAGGCTCGCTGTGCACCAAGACGGTGCTCCTGAACAGCGAAGGCAACCTGCTCTCCTTCGACATCATGCGCAGCGGCTCCGACTACAGGGATGCCTCAGAGGTATCTCTGGCCAGAGCCCTGGAACTGGCAGGGGTCGCCAGAGACCATGTCGGGTACGTCGTGTCCACGGGGTACGGGCGTGCCAGAGCCCCCTTCGCCGACGGTGAGGTCACCGAGATCACCTGCCATGCCCGAGGCGCCAGCCACCTCTTCCCCGAGACCCGCACCGTCATAGACATCGGCGGGCAGGACAGCAAGGTCATCCACGTGGACGAGCAGGGCCACGCCGTGCGTTTCGTAATGAACGATAAGTGCGCCGCTGGTACCGGCCGCTTCCTGGAGGTCATGGCCGCCGCGCTGGGCGTGGACATCACAGCCCTGGGGGAGCTGGCGCTTACCTCGCACAGCGAGCTCCAAGTGAGCAGCATGTGCACGGTCTTCGCCGAGTCGGAGGTCATATCCATGATGGCGGCAGGATGCAGCAAGGCCGACATCGCCGCCGCAGTCCACAACGCAATCGCCCGACGCATAACCGGCCTGGTGGGGCGCCTGGGACAGAGAGAGCGTGTCCTGATGAGCGGCGGCGTGGCCAAGAACCAGGGCGTGGTCCGCGCTCTGGAGAGAAAGCTGAATACCACCCTCCTGCTGCCAGAAGAACCCCAGGCCGTTGGCGCCCTCGGTGCCGCCCTCATCGCGCTGGACAGGATGAGTTCTCTGCTTGACATAGGCACAGGTATGGCCTAACAATTAGCTTAATAATGACCGAGAACAGCAGCAAGAAGGCGAAGGTCGTCATACCGGTCACCGGTATGACCTGTGCTTCCTGCGTGGTCCATGTGTCCGAGGCCCTGGAGGAGGTACCCGGGGTCAGCCAGGCCCAGGTGAACCTGGCCTCAGGACAGGCCTCGGTAGAGTATGACCCGTCCAAGGCCGACGTCCAGAACCTGGAAAGGGCCATCAAGGACGCCGGCTACGGTGTGGGGCGGGATACAGCCCTGCTCCAGATAAGTGGTATGACCTGTGCCGCCTGCGTGGAAAAGATACAGACTGCGGTGGGAAGTCTCCCCGGCGTTTCGCACATAACCGTGAACCTGGCCACAGGCACCGCAAGGGTGGAATACCTCTCCTCCGTCATCAGGCTGAAGGAAATCAAGGCAGCAATACAGGAACTGGGCTACGGTGCAGAGGAGAAGCTGGAGGGCGAGGCGGCCCTGGAGCGTGAGAAGAGGGAACGCGAGCGCGAGGTGCGCCGGCAGCTCATCAACCTGCTTGTTGCCGCCCCCTTGGGGGCGCTGGTCATGCTGGGCACCTTCCAGCCCTACTGGTTCTTGCCCCATGTCCTGCCAGCCTGGATGAACAACAAGGTCTTCCTCTTCATCCTGACCACGCCGGTCGTCCTCGGGCCAGGGCGGCAGTTCTTCGTCAATTCCTTTAACGGCCTGCGCAGGGGCGTGACCGACATGAACCTGCTCTATGCCACGGGGATCGGTGCCGCCTACCTCATCGCCGTCATCAACACCTTCTGGCCCGATGCCGGCTTCGGCGGCAGGGAAGCCACCTTCTATGAGGCTGCTGCCCTGCTCACGACCTTCATCATCCTGGGGAGATACCTGGAGGCTGTGACCCGGGGGCGTACCTCGGAAGCCATCCGCAAGCTGATGAAGCTGCAGCCAAAGAAAGCGCACGTACTGCGAGAGGGACAGGAGGTGGAGGTACACGCCGATGAGGTTGAAGCCGGCGACATAGTTGTGGTGCGCCCCGGGGAGAGTATCCCCGTAGACGGCGTGGTCCGGGAAGGCTACTCCGCCGTGGATGAAGCCATGCTCACCGGAGAAAGTCTGCCCGTAGAGAAGAAGCCGGGTGATGAGGTCATCGGCGGCACACTCAATAAGACCGGGGCCTTCCGCTTCCAGGCCACCCGTGTAGGCAAGGAGACCGCACTCTCCCAGATCATCCAGATGGTGGAGAATGCCCAGCTCACCAAGCCACCGCTCCAGCGCGTGGCCGACATGGTTGCCGGACACTTCATCCTTGGCGTCCACATACTGGCACTGCTGGTATTCCTCTTCTGGTTCTTCATCGGCTTCGACCTCTGGTTCATGCCCGATAGCCGCCTCATCCTCACCCCGTATGTCCTGACCGGGATGGGCGTCTTCGGCTTCTCATTGCTCACCTCCATCACTGTGCTGGTGATTTCGTGCCCCTGCGCCGTAGGCCTGGCCACGCCGAGCGCTATCATGGCCGGCACCGGCAAGGGAGCGGAGCATGGCATCCTGTTCAAGGGCGGCGATGCGCTGGAAGCCATCAGCAAGCTCACCACCATCGTCTTCGACAAGACGGGAACGCTCACCAAAGGCCAGCCCTCCGTCACCGATGTGGTGGCGGTGGGCCTGGAAGAGCAGGCAGCACTCAGGCTGGCGGCCATAGCCGAGAAGAACTCGGAGCACCCCCTGGGCGAAGCCATCGTGAGTGCAGCCAGGGGGCAAGGACTGGACGTACCCGATGCCGACTCCTTTGAGGCAATACCGGGGTATGGCGTGGTGGCGCAATGGAACGGCCAGGGGGTCATCCTGGGCAACCGCAAGCTCATGGCGGAGCGTGGCATTGCCCTAGGAGACCTCACAGCCCGGGCCGAGTCCCTGGAGAACCAGGGGAAGACAGCCATGTTCCTGGCTACGGACGGCCAGTCCAAGGGCATCGTCGCCGTGGCAGATACCCTGAAGGCCAATTCCGCACGGGCCGTAGCCGCGCTCAAGAGGATGGGCCTGGAGGTGGTGATGATAACCGGGGACAACCGGCGCACCGCACAGGCCATCGCAGGCCAGCTTGGTGTGGACTCAGTGCTGGCCGAGGTGCTGCCTCAGGAGAAGGCCAACGAGGTAAAGAGGCTTCAGGAGCAGGGAAGGAGGGTGGCAATGGTAGGGGACGGCATCAATGACGCCCCTGCCCTGGCCCAGGCCGATGTCGGCATAGCCATCGGCTCGGGCACGGACATCGCCAAGGAGACAGGCCATGTCGTCCTGATGAGGGACGACCCCCTGGACGTTGTCGCCGCGGCCCAGGTGGGCAAGGCCACAATGAAGAACGTGAAGCAGAACCTGTTCTGGGCCTTTGGCTACAACACCGCGGCCATTCCCCTGGGCATGGGCGTGGTCTATCCCTTTACCGGGCTGCTGGTAAGTCCGGAGCTCGCCTCGCTGCTGATGGCCCTGAGCTCCATCACCGTGACCATGAACGCGCTGCGGCTGAAGGCCTTTGTCCCACCGGCCAAAAGGGACACGGGTCATGAGGAGGAGACTTGGCTGACGACTACCTGAAAAAGGCACTCAGGGTGAGCTATGGAGTGAGCACGGGCCTCGCCCTGCTCATGGGCCTTGGCTTCTTTCTCGTCACCAGCTTCACCGGCGACCACACCGCCCTCGCCCGCTACGGCGGGGCAAGCTGGGTATTCACCCTGGCCCTCATCATCGCACTGCCCACGGTGACGCCATTTGTGAAGCGCAGAATCCGGAGCCAGGTTTGACCGGGTCACAAGACGGCCCACTCGTCCTTCACGTCAATGCATAGCCAGGCACCCTCCTCGTCCACCCGCATTACCAGCTAACCCCCGTTGACAGCACAAGCTCTACGAGCTATGCTGAGTGCTAAGATGACAGAACTTAGAGTGTCCAGCGTTCACATATTGATTCGGGTTATGTAGGTTGGCCATATGCTAGAGTGGCTTCGTCGCCCAATCACCATACCAAAACGGAAGCCGAAGGGACCTAATGCAGCAAAGCCCGGTGCTGCAGGAGAATCACCATTTGCTGCACCTTCTGCAACGGCAGTAACGGATGCCGCGCCAACCACAGCCGGTGTCAGGGAGAAGTCCCAGGCGGAGCCTGAGGTCAAGGTCCCTATCCCTGGGTCGGTGACAACGAAGGATGAGCTTGCACGCCTGCTCTTTTCAGAGGGGAGGCACATTGATGCGGGGCCGGTGCTTACATGGGCAACACTCGATAGTCAAACTCTCCTCGAAGGCAAGGTAGAGCTGGTCATGCCTGCGACGGTGGAACTGAAGCTGGTCTCCAGCCTCTTCGACTACCTGCAGGCAACCGTTGACTTGAAGGTGCTCTACACAAAGGGCTCCTGGGATGGAAGCGCAACCATAGCAGTTGTGCTGGAAAAGGCGCTGCCCCTGCTTGACATCATATCGAAGATGCCTGGCATTGAGGCGTCCGCGGAGCTGTCGGGAGATGCTCCTCAGGCAAGAGGAGACCAGCCGCTTACTTCCGACAAGGCCGGCACAGGAGCAAGAAAGGTCAGGCTGCACCTCAAAGCAACCTGACCTTCACATAGCAAATGGGAAGCCAAGCGAGGCCGAGGAGAAGAGAATGAAGTCATCCAGGACAGGCGCATCGAGAGACCTGTGCGACATGTTCCTTGAGGCAAAGCTGATTACAGCGGAGCAGCTACGCCATGCTCGGGAGGTACAAGCCAGAGAGGGCTCCACCATCGAGCGGGCCCTGGTCCGCGAGCGTCTGGTCACACCCCAACAACTGGCGTTCTTCACCAGCCTGCAGTTACGAATCCCCTTTGTCAATCTGAAGAAAGAGGGCATCCGACCTAACGCGGTAGCGCTGGTCCCTGAGCCGGTAGCCAGGAAATACAGTGTCATCCCGGTAGACACCATCGATGGCACTCTCGTGGTTGCCATGGAAGACCCGAGGGATATAGAGGCTTTGGAGGAGCTGGCAGCCCTGACGAGGAAGACCATCGAGCCAGTCATCAGTACTTCCCAAGAAATCCAGGAGATGATAGACCTCAACTACAGAGCTGGTGGAGAGATCGAACAACAGCTCAGCCAGATCCCCACGCGCTACAAGAGGTTGAGCGTGGCAGAGGCACGGGTTACCGCCGAGACGATCGCCCAGGCCCCAGTCGTCCGCGCCATAGACCTCCTCATCAAACAGGCGGTGAGAGACCGTGCCTCCGACGTCCATATCGAGCCTGAGGAAGACCGCCTCCGTATTCGTTACCGCATTGACGGCGTCCTGCATGACGTCATGTCCCTACCCTCAAGCGTCCACCCACCATTGATTTCCCGGTTGAAGATAATGGCTGGACTGAATATTGCCGAGCGTCGTCGCCCTCAGGATGGCCAGATCACCTTCGACATGGGAGACAGGAATGTGGACATCCGGGTGGCTACCGTCAATGCCATACACGGAGAAATGGTGGTGATGCGGGTCCTGGACAAGTCCTTTGCCTTTCTCCCCTTGTCGGACATCGGCTTTCTGCCCGACCCCCTGAAGAAGTACCGTGAAATAGTCAAGAGCCCCTTTGGAATGGTGTTGATCAGTGGCCCTACTGGTTCTGGCAAGACGACCACTCAATACGCCACGGTCAACACCCTGGACAACATCGGACGCAACATCATGACCATCGAAGACCCTGTGGAGTACCACTTCGCGCACATCAATCAAATTCAGGTCAACCCGGCCGCGGGTGTCACCTTCGCCGCCGGACTCAGGGCCTGCATGCGGCTCGACCCCAACGTCATCCTGGTAGGAGAGATCCGCGACACCGAGACCGCTCACATAGCTACTCAGGCCTCCCTCACCGGACACCTGGTCCTCTCCTCGGTCCATGCCAATGACACTGTGAGCGTCGTCTTCCGCATGGTAGACCTCGGGGTGGAGCCTTTTCTTCTCACCTCAGCCCTGGTCGGCATCGTGGCCCAGCGCATGGTACGCCGCATCTGTCCCTACTGCTCTCGGCCGACGAAGGTCAGCGACGATGAGCAACAGGCGTACGAAGAGGAGATGAATGAGAAACGGTCGGAATTCCTCGTCGGCGCTGGTTGCAGTTTCTGTGCCAACACCGGCTACCTGGGGCGGACCGGCATCTTCGAGGTGCTGACGATGAGCGAGGCGATAAGGAGGCTGGTGTTGAGCAACGCGGGCTCGGATGCCATTCGCGCCCAGGCCCAAAAAGAGGGCATGCTCTCACTATGGCATGACGGGATGCTCAAGGTCAAACAGGGCATCACCACCCCTCACGAAATCATACGCAACGTATTCTCCATAGGCTAGGGAAAGACAATGGCCAGAGTCCTTGAGGCCCCCGGGAAGAGGAAGCTCATATCCTACCGCTATGAAGCTACCATTGGCCGGGGCAGAGCGGTAAAAGGAACGATCAAGGCCGCCAGCGAAGTCGAGGCCGAGCGTCTTCTGATCGCGCGGGGCTTCAACCCCATAAACGTCGAGGTCGTCCCTTCGATGTTCAGCCTGGAAGAGGCCCTGCCCACCTTCTTCAGGGTCAAGCCTCGCGAGGTGATCATCTTCTCCCGGCAGCTAGCCACACTCCTCAAGTCGGGCATCTC
>JBFMDE010000050.1:0-12640 GCA_040754215.1 Chloroflexota bacterium | reverse complement strand
CTGGAAGCTCCCGCCGAACTGGGTGTACTCGTTCTTGAGCACGTTGTAGCAATGGGGACAGAAGGTGATTATCCGTTTCACGCCGTGGTCCTGGAACATCTGTATGTTGCGCTGCGCCATCTCCTGGAACTGTAGCTCGTAGCCGAGGCGGCGTGCCGGGTCGCCGCAGCAGGTCTCGTCCCCACCGAGGACGCCGAACTCGACCCCCGCCTGCCGCAGCAGCTTCACCACCGCCGCTGTTACCTTGACGTTACGCTCGGCCAGGGCGCCGGTGCAGCCCACCCAGAGCAGGGTCTCGCTCTGTTGCCCCGAGGCCAGTTTGCTTATCCCGACCTCTTTCAGCCAGTCGTCCCTGAGCCTGAGGTACTGGCTTCCCGCCCAGGGATGGCCGCGCTGCTGCATGTTGCGCAGCGTTATCTGCGCGGTCTCCGGCAGCTTGCCCAGCATCAACGCCAGGTAGCGGCGCATCTCCATTATCTTGTGCAGCGGCTGGATGTAGACGGGACACTGCTCCTCGCAGGAGCGGCAACTGGTGCAGTCCCAGATGGCCTGCTCCGGGATGACCTCGCCCACCATGCTCGGTCCGGCCTGTTCCTCTCCTTCGCTAGCGGGCCTGGCCGCCTGCTCTAGCCAGTGTGCTTTGAGGTCCTGGATGACCTTCTTGGGGGACAGCGCCTTGTCGCTGAGGTGTGTTGGACAGTTGTCTTGGCACCTGCCGCAGCGGGTGCAGGACTCCAGGTCCAGCAGGTCTTTCCAGCGGAACTCCTCGAGCTTCCCTACACCCATGGTCTCCGCCTTCTCGATGTCAATGGGCTGGAGCACCGACTTCGGGCCGAGCGGGCGGAGGAAGGCGTTGACCGTGGAGACGATGACGTGGGAGAGCTTGTTGTTGCTTAGGGAGAGGTAGGCGATGGCGGAGAGGACGAGGAGGGAGTGAGTCCACCACAGTCCCTGGTGCCAGGCCAGCCTGCTGTCCTCGCCGAGGCCGTCGAAGGCGCCGGCCAGCACCGCTCCCACTGGCGACCAGACGGCATACCCGGCGTCTCCGGGCTCGGGGACGGAGAGGCGGAAGCCCTCGACGAGGTAGCCGGTGATGACCACAAGGGCAATCAGGATGAGGGCCAGTCCGTCTCCGGGCTGATTGTCCAGCCTGCCGGGCCGCTGCACGTACCTGCGGTAGGCGGCCACGGCCACGCCGACGAGTATGAGAATGCCGAAGATGTCCAGCACCAGCGAGGAGACGAGGTAGAAGCCGCCCTTCATGAAGTGCAGCCCGTAGTGGCTGAGTACGTCGAGGAAGGTCCCGATGAGCAGGATGATGCAGCCCCAGAAGATGAGCAGGTGCATGAGGCCCGGGTAGGGGTCGCGCAGGAAGCGGCGGTGGAACAGGCCATCGGTGACCCCGATGCCGATGAAGCTCAGTACCCGTTTCCCCCAGCCGCCCAACTCGGTCTTGCCCTTGCCCATGCGCCAGAGGCGGATGCGGCGGAGGAGGGCGTAGACCAGGATGCCCACCGCCACCGCAGCCAGCGGGTAGAGGATAAGCCCGTCCGTGGGGATGTTCCAGAAGGTCTCGTGCGTCGGGGCCATGGTCTCTCACTTCGTTGTCATGTGGCAATGACAGGTAGAAATCGAAGCGGCCCATCGTCGGTGGCTGCGAGGCCGCAGCGCCGGCGGTAAGCCTATCACAACACTGGAGGCATTTCAAAGGTATATTCTTTTGCGGTTCGGTGGGAGGTCATGGCGACTTGCTGGATGCTGCACAGTTGGCCTATTGGCCATTGACAGGCCCCACTATCCTGTACATAATGCGGACGGTTGGCTAACCTATATTACGTATGCCAACGAGGTGGCGATGCCGGCATAGGCGTGGAGCAGGGTGGCGGGCGCGTTGTCGAATTGTACCACTGCAAGAAGGGAGGCGACATGGTAGGGATTACTTCCTATGGTGGCTATGTTCCCCTATACCGTCTGGCCCGGGACGAGGTGGCGCGTGCCTGGGGCACGGCCTCTCTGGGCGGGGAGAAGGCGGTGGCGAACTTCGACGAGGACAGCATTACCATGGCCGTCTCCGCGGCCATGGACTGCCTGAAGGGGTTAGATGCGCGAAAGGTTGACGCCCTGTACCTCGCCTCGACCACACTGCCCTTCAAGGAGAAGCAGTCGGCGGCCACGGTGGCCACCGCGGCCGACCTGCCCCGCAATGCCTTGACCCTGGATGTCACCGGGTCGCTGAGGTCGGGGACCCTGGCGCTGAGGACGGCGCTGGATGCGGTGAAGTCCGGCTCGGCGCGGCAGGCGCTGATGGTGGCCGTGGACTGCCGCCTGGGCATGCCGGGAACAGACTACGAGCAGGCCTTCGGCGACGGGGCGGCCGCCCTGATGATTGGCAGCTCGGGCGTGGTCGCGGAGATTGAGGGTGTGTACACCCACTTCAACGAGCTCCTGGACAACTGGAGGGTGGAGACGGACAGGTATGTCAAGTCGTGGGAGGAGCGCTTCATCGTCGCCGAGGGCTACCAGGCCAACGTGGAGGAGGCGGTGGCCGCGCTCTTCGAGAAGCACAAGCTGAGCGCGAAGGACTTCTCCAGGATAGCCCTGTATGCCCCGGATGCCAGGAGGCACCGGGAGATGGCGGCGGAGCTTGGCCTGGACTACAAGGCCCAGCTATCGGGCGAGCTCTTTGCACAGGTGGGCAACACCGGGACAGCGCTGCCAGTCATGATGCTGGTCAGGGCATTGGAAGAAGCCAGGCCGGGGGAGAGAATTCTGCTCATCAGCTACGGTGATGGCTGCGACGCCTTTGTGTTGCGGGTGACCGATGAGATAGAGAAGGTGAGACAGCGGCGGGGCGTCAAGGGATACCTCCAGTCCAAGAGGCAACTCCATAACTACGAGACATACGTACGTTACAAGCAGTTGATGTCGGTGGAGACGGGGCGGAAGAGGCAACCCCCTATCTCCTCTGCCGCCCTCCTCTGGCGGGAGCGGCGGGCATACCTGGGCCTCTACGGCTCCAGGTGCTGCAAGTGCGGGCGGCTCTTCTTCCCCCCGCAGAGGATATGCTACTACTGCCAGGCCAAGGATGACTACGAGCCGGTGCGACTGGCCGGGATGAAGGGTAAGCTGGACACCTTCTCCAAGGACGTGCTCTCCCTCAGCCTCGACCCGCCCACGGTGGTGAGCGTGGTGAACCTGGAGGGAGGGGCGCGGTTTGCCGGGCAGATGACCGACCGCGACCCGGATGCGGTGAAGGTAGGCATGGAGGTGGAGCTGACGCTCAGGAAGTTCCACGAGGCGGAGGGCTACCCCAACTACTTCTGGAAGTGCCAGCCGGTGAGATAGGAGGAAAGAAAATGAGGCCGGATGCGATAAGGGACAAGGTTGCCATAATCGGCATGGGGTGTACCAAGTTCGGCGAGAACTGGGACAAGAGCGCCAACGACATGATCGTGGACGCTACCTTCGAGGCGCTGCAGGACGCCGGGGTGGAACTGAAGGACATCGAGGCGGGCTGGGTGGGCACCTTCTGGTCCGGTGTAACCGGCTCCGCCATCTCGCAGCCGTTGAAGCTGCGCAACCTGCCCCTGGCGCGCTCTGAGAACGGGTGTGCCACAGGCTCGGAGGCCTTCCGCACCGCCTGTTTCGGGGTGGCCAGCGGGCTCTACGACCTGGTGCTGGTGGTGGGCTTCGAGAAGCTGAAGGACTCCGGGTTGGGTGGTCTCCCTGATTTCATCTTCGACCCGGTGTACGGGGTGGGTACCACCGCGCCCGGGATGTGGGCGCTGGCGGCCACGCGCTACTTCGAGGTCAATCGCCTCTCACCGGAGGAGGGCAGGCGGATGCTGGCCAGGGTCTCGGTGAAGAACCACCGCAATGGCTCACTGCACCCCAAGGCCCACTACCAGAAGGCGATAACGCTGGAGCAGGCGGTCAAGGCGCCCATCGTGGCCTACCCGCTGGGCCTGTTCGACTGCTGTGCCGTCACCGACGGCGCTGCCGCGGCGGTGCTCTGTTCCGCTGAAATCGCCAAGAAGTTCCGTGACGACTACATCCTGGTTAAGGGCTTCGGCCTGGCCATCGGGCCAGCCCTGGGCAAGGAGGACGTGGACTACGAGCTGGGCAACCTCCCGGAGACAGCGCTGGCGGGGAAGATGGCCTATGAGGCCGCGGGGATAACCAACCCGCAGGAGCAGGTAGCCGTGGCACAGGTGCACGACTGCTTCACCATCGCCGAGGTGCTGGAGTGCGAGGCGCTCCAGTTCTGTCCCAGGGGGAAGTACAAGGAGCACGTGGAGGCGGGCTTCTTCGACCTGGAGGGGAAGATACCAGTGAACAGCGACGGCGGGCTCAAGGCCTTCGGGCATCCGGTGGGCGCTACCGGCGTCAGGATGACCTATGAGATATACAAGCAGCTCCAGGGCAAGGCGGAGAGGCCGGAGCGGCAGGTGAAGGGCGACCTGCGGTTCGGCCTGGTCATGCCGCAAGGAGGCCTCCCCGGCTGGCTCATGCCCCTGGTGACCATACTGGGAAAGAGGGGCTAGGTCCGGCGGTAGACCTTTGTCGTACTCCGAGGAGAGTCTTCTGGTGGAAGGTGGGCCATGTTCTCTGAAGAGGCTTTGAAAAAGGCGAGAAAGCAGGAGGAGGAGTGGCGGAGGAGCGTCTCTGAGAGCTATGAGAAGAAGCTGGGGTTTGAGCTACCCCGGAACAGGTCGGAGTCCGGGATACCGTTGAAGCCCGTCTATACTCCCTGCGACCTGGAAGGCGCCGAGGTGGAGATGCCCGGAGCCTACCCCTATACCAGGGCCGGGAACCCCATCACCTATCAGTACATGCCCTGGATGATCCAGATGCTCCATGGCTATGGCACGAGCGAGGAGACGCGGGAGCGGACTGAGTTCCTGATCAGGGAGGGGATGACGGGTTACGGCGGGCAGAAGGTGGTCCTGATCCAGGTGGACCCGCCGACGACCTGCGGCTACGACCCGGATGCCCCCAGGGTCAAGGGGATGGTTGGCCTCACCGGTGCCTCTATATCCACACTGGAGGACCTCCACACGCTTCTGTCTGGCTATGACCTGTCCAAGACCCGCATGGCCCCCAACAACCGGTTCTCCTGTCTGCCCATGCTGGCAATGTACCTGGTGTATGCCGAGGGGAAGGGCTACAAGCCGTCGCAACTGAACGGGCAGAGCCAGAACGATGCCCCGACGCGCTTCATAACCACCGACATCGGCGCACCGACCCTGACCACCCAGCACAAGCTCCGCATGGAGCTCATCAAGTACTGCACTGAGAACATGCCTCGCTGGAACCACACCAACCTGTGCGGCTACCTGTACGGGGAGATGTGCGCCACGCCGGCGCAGGAGCTGGGCATCGTGCTCGCACAGGCAGTGCAGCTAGTCCAGGACGGGATAAGGATAGGGCTGAACCCGGACGATTTCGTGCCCCGCTTCAGCTCCCAGGTCCACCTGGGCATGGACTTCTTCGAGGAGGTGGCCAAGCTCCGCGCCTGGAGGCGGATGTGGGCCAGGATGATGCGGGAGCGATTCAAGTGCAAGGACCCGAGGTCGCTGCAGTACCGTATTCACGTGCAGACCGGTGGCTCCACGCTCACCTCCCAGCAGCCCCTGAACAATATCGCCCGGACCACGCTCCAGGTGCTGGCCTCGGTGCTGGGAGGGGTGCAGTCCCTGCACACTGCCTCGTATGATGAAGCCATCGGACTGCCCTCCGAGGAGGCGGTGCGCACGGCAATCAGGGTCAATCAGGTAATCCTCCACGAGTCCAGGGTGGCCCACGTGACCGACCCTCTGGGCGGCTCCTACTACGTGGAGTGGCTCACCAACAAGGTCGAGGAGGAGGCCGCGAAAGTCCTGGCTGACATCGAGGCCAGGGGAGGGTTCAACAAGTGCATCGAGAGCGGCTGGCTGAGACAGTTGCTGGAGCGACAGGTCGTCAGGTGGCGGCAGGAGATTGACAGCGGGGAAAGGGTGGTCGTGGGCCTGAACAAGTTCACCCTGGCGGAGCGGGAAGGGGTACCTCCATTTACCATGGACCAGGCGGAGATAGAAAGGAAGGCCGTAGAAAGGGTGCGACGCTGGCGGGCTGAGCGCGACAGCCAGAAGGCGCTTGCTGCCCTGCAGGGGGTGAGGGAGGCGATGCAGGGCTTTCAGTCGCTGGAGCAGACCGGCATCCTGATGCCCGCCTTGATCGAGGCCGCCAGGGCTAAATGCACCATAGGTGAGATGATGGAGGCCATAGTGGGGGTGAGTGGGGGGCGGGTCTATTCCACCTGACCTTCTCGAAAGTTCGGAGATGACTAGCTGGAGGACGCTGTGACGAAGAAGGCCAGGGTCCTGTTTGCCCGCCTTTCCTTCGACGGGCACGACAGGGGGGTGATATCCGTCCTGGCGGCGTGCCGGGATGCCGGCATGGAGGCCATCTACATGCACTACAATGACCCCCAGGAGGTGGCAAGGGCGGCTCAGGAGGAGGACGTGGATGTTGTCGGGCTGACAAGCTCCATGGGAGAGCACTTCTATGTTGCCTCTGGACTCCTGGAGGCATTGAAGGAGCGCGGACTGGATACCCCGGTGGTCGTGGGTGGGGTGATTCCCACTGTTGACGAGGTCAGACTGCTGAGGATGGGCGTCAAGGGGGTGTTCGGGCCGGGTGCGGCGCCCGGTGAGGCGATACGGCTCATCTCGCAGCTTGCCGCCGGTTAGACTGACAACGACTGGTTCCTACTGAAGGGTCTGTTCTATCCTGTTCGCGAGGACAGTCTGAGGAGGGAACGGTGTACTACGCCGAGAAGCTGGCTGAGCGAGAGGGCTCCAGCGGGCGCGATTTTCTGACCTCGGTCGTCATCGGCTACGAGGTGATGGCCCCGGTCTTAGCTGGCCTGAACGAGATTGAGCGGCTGGACAGGGTATCCAACCTGGTGAGTTTGCTGAGTTCGTAGCTCCTGTGTGAAGGTCAAGGGAGCGAGATTGAAGCGCAGCTAATGTTGCAGACACGATAGAGGGGGTGAAGAACATGGAAGTTTCGCCTGCGGAACTGGAATTTGAGCTGGAGGCTGGCATAGGCGTCCTGAGCCTGAACCGTCCGGAGAAGAGGAACGCCCTTACCACGCCCCTTTGCGAGGGCCTGCGCGACCTGCTGGGACAGCTCAGGAGGCGGGATGATGTGAAGGTGCTCATCGTCACCGGAAAGGGTGCGGCCTTCTGTGCCGGGTCGGATGCTGAGACGCGGCTGTTGCCGCGGATTGTGGGCGACCGCTATGTGCCCCTGGAGAAGACCCGCGCCGAGGCGCTCGACTCGGTGATGCTCTACCTGGCACCCGCCTTCATGGACGTAGGGAAGCCCACCATCGCCGCGATAAACGGTGTCGCTGCCGGGGCTGGCCTCTCCATCGCCCTCTTCTGCGACATCCGCATCGCCTCGGAGAAGGCCAGGTTCGTCGCCTCGTGGTTGAACGTGGGTCTGGTCCCCGATTGTGGAGCCACCTTCCTGCTTCCACGCACCATAGGCGTGGACCATGCTCTGAAGATGTGCTTTACCGGGGGGATGGTTGATGCTGATGAGGCACAGCGGATCGGCTTGGTGACTGAAGTGGTGCCGCACGACAACCTGATGGGTGCTGCCAGAGACCTGGCCCAGAAGGTGGCCAGCGGGCCTTCGGTGGCTATCGAACTCACGAAGCGAGCGATGTACCGCAGGCTGTCGGCGGAACTCATGGACAGCCTGCACTTCGAGGCCTATGCTCAAGGCATTTGCTTCAATACCGAGGACTTCAGAGAGGGAGTCAGGGCCTTCCGCGAGAAGAGGCGTCCGGTATTTCGCGGCTCCTAGCGGCGGAGCCTCACAAATTCCTTGGACTCTCCCTCTCCCTTGTAGATGGCATTGTTTCCGAGCAACAGTAGGTCGGGTTTCCTAACCCGACCATGCCAGGGCAGGTTGGGAAACCTGCCCTACGCCACGAACCGGGTGTCGCCAGATAAGTGCAGGTATTAGCCAGACACAAAACTAGCATGGCTAGCGATAGTCCTCGAACGCTCTCTTTAACTCTGGGTGTTGACGCTAGCTTGGGGAACCGTTTAATATGGGGGAGGTTTAAGGAGGGTTGATGCTGGCCCTTGAAGGCATCAAGGTCGTTGACCTGACCCATGTGGCCCCCGGTGCCTACTGCACCATGATACTGGCAGACCTCGGGGCGGATGTCCTGAAAGTCGACCCACCTCCGGCGGCCAGGGCGAATATGACCGGAACGGGGATGTCGCCCATTGGCGAGGAGGGCCGGAGGGAGGCTGCCTTCTACGCCCCGAACCGCAACAAGAGGAGCATAGCGCTGAACCTCAGGTCGGAGGAAGGGAAAGGCATCCTGCACCGGCTGGCGGGAAGGGCCGATGTCATGGTCGAGGGCTTCAGCCCGGGGACCGTCAAGCGCCTGGGGGTGGACTATGAGACCATAGCCCGAATTAACCCCAGGGTCGTGTACTGCTCGCTGAGCGGCTATGGACAGGATGGGCCCTACCGGGACCTCCCGGGTCACGACATCAACTACATCGCCATGGGTGGTGTCCTGGGCCTCATCGGGAGTGAGCGCGGCGCCCCGGCGCTTCCCCAGAACCTCATAGCCGACTTCGCTGGCGGCTCGCTGTTCGCGGCCATCGGCATCCTGACGGCGCTCCTTGCCCGTGAGAGGACGGGGCGGGGGCAGTACCTGGACCTTTCCATGACCGATGGTGTGGTCTCGCTGTTGACCTGGGAGGCCACGCGCTATTTCCGCGAGGGCAAGTTCCAGCAGAGGGGAACGGCCATGCTCGGCGGCGCATACCCGTACTATGGCGTCTACGAGACGAAGGACGGCAAGTATCTCAGCATCGGCTGCATAGAGCCGCGATTCTGGGAGACGTTGTGCCGGCTGTTGGGCAGGGAGGACTACGCCTCCTATACCTTCAGGCCGGAGCATTTCACGGACAAGCCCAGGGACAGGAAGTGGGCCGAGATAAAGCGGTTTCTGGAGGCGAAGTTCATCACCAGGACACGGCAGGAGTGGTTCGACCTCCTCTCCGGCGCGGGCCTGCCAGTGGGGAAGGTCAACGCCATGGACGAGCTTTTCTCAGACCCCCAGGTGCTCCACCGGCGCATGGTGCTGGAGCTGGACCACCCCGCCGTGGGAAAGGTGAGGCAGGTGGGCATCCCGGTCAAGCTCTCTGAGACGCCGGGAAGAGTACGGAGTCTCTCTCCCGTCCTGGGCGAACACACGGACGCGGTCCTTAAGGAGCTAGGTTACAGTACGGAGCAAATCCGGGGCTGGCGCGAGGCAGGGGTCGTGGTCTGAGCCTGCCTCTTTTGCAGAAATCGGGTAGAATGTGGTGAAGGAGGGTACCAGTGGCAACGAAGGCTTTCATACTCATTGAGACGGCGGTGGGCAGGTCCAAGGAGGTCATCGCCGCAGTCCAGAAGCTGGACGGCGTGAGGTCCGTGGACATGGTGACCGGCCCCTACGACCTGATCGTGGTGGCTGAGCTCACGGACCTGAACTCCGTCGGCGAGCTGATAACCGGGAAGATACACCCCATTCCCGGCATTACCAGGACTGTTACCTGTCTCGCTGTCCGCCCTGCCTGAAGCAGGCCCCTGACCAGGGGCAGGACAACGGACCACACCTCTTGCCGGCAGCGAGCGATGCCGGAGGGGTGGGTGTGCGTCTGTCATAGTTATTAGCGCAGCAGGGGTGATATTCCACATGGACTTTCGATTCACCCGCGAACAGGAAGAGTTCAGGAATGAGGTCCGCACTTTTCTGGAGGAGGAGCTAAAGCAGGGCTCCTTCCAGCCCCGGTGCGATGCCTGGATAGAGGGTTACTCCCCGGAGTTCTCCCGCAAGCTGTCCCGCAGGGGCTGGATCGGCCTGACCTGGCCCAGGGAGTATGGGGGTGGGGGCAAAGGGCATATAGACCGGCTCATACTCACCGAGGAGCTGCTACGCTATGGGGCGCCCTGTGCCGCGCACTGGTTCGCCGACCGTCAGGTGGGGCCGTGTCTCCTGGCTTACGGCAGCGAGCAACAGAAGCGGGAGTACCTGCCGCGTATCATCGCTGCGGAGATGTTCTTCGGCCTGGCACTGAGTGAGCCGGAGGCGGGCTCTGACCTGGCTTCCCTGAAGACCTCTGCTACGGAGAAGGACGACTGCTTTGTGTTGAATGGACAGAAGGTGTGGACCAGCGGGGCGCATCACTTTACCCACTGCTACGTGGTGGCGCGCACCGACCCGCAGGCCCCCAAGCACCGCGGCATCAGCGAGTTCGTGGTGGACATGAAGTTGCCCGGGATAACGGTGCGGCCATTGATTGACCTGACCGGTGAGCGGCACTTCAACGAGGTGTTCTTCGACGAGGTCCGGGTGCCCAGGGAGTGTCTCATCGGCGGGAAGAACCGCGGCTGGTACCAGATAACGGTGCAACTGGACTACGAGCGGAGCGGGATGGAGCGGGTGATGGGCAACTACCCGTTGCTGGATGTGCTGCTCAAGCTTGTGACCTCAGAAAAGGGTGGTGGCTGGGACTCAGCGCCACGTGCTGTGGTGCGGCACAAGCTGGCGGAGCTGGCTGTGGAGTTCGAGGTGGGACGGTTGTTGGTCTACCGCGTGGCCGCAATGCTGGAGGGGGGCAGGGTGCCCAACTACGAGACGGCGATGGCCAAGCTGTACGCCACGGAGTATGAGCAGAGGCTGGCACAGGGCGCGATGGAAATACTGGGGCTGTACGGGCAGCTCAGCGGCGGCTCCCGCTGGTCGTGGTGGTCGGGGAAGGCGCTGTCGACCTATCTGTTCTGCCGAGGCTATACCCTGATGGGGGGTACGTCTGAAATACTGAGGAATGTCATTGCCATGAGGGGGCTGGGGCTGCCCTCGAAGTAGTGCGTGGCAACGGATATAAGGAGGGTTACGCGAAATGAACCTGGCACTGTCTGAAGAGCAGGAAATGTTGCGGAAGATGGCGCGGGACTTCCTGGCAAACGAGTGTCCCAAGAAGCTGGTGCGGGAGATGGAGGGGGACGAGAAGGGCTACAGCCCTGAGCTATGGAAGAAGATGGCGGAGCTGGGCTGGATGGGCCTGGTGCTGCCGGAGGAGTACGGCGGCGGAGCCGGCACCTTCCTCGACCTGGCGA
The DNA here is from genome assembly GCA_040754215.1 of Chloroflexota bacterium. Classification (GTDB taxonomy): domain Bacteria; phylum Chloroflexota; class Dehalococcoidia; order JACPPY01; family JACPPY01; genus JBFMDE01. The sequence goes on along the minus strand of JBFMDE010000050.1, from coordinate 1,459 downwards.
TACTGCTGGAGGAGATGGGCCGGGCGTGCCTCCCCGGGCCGTTCTTCTCCACAGTGGTGCTTGGCGCCTTGACGCTGGTGGACGCGGGCAGCGAAGAGCAGAAGCGTAAGCTCCTGCCCCAGGTGGCGGCGGGCAAGGCCATCCTCACCCTGGCGCTCACCGAGCCCAGCGCCACCTGGAACGCCGGCGGTGTCACGCTCAAGGCCGTGCACGAGGGCGACCACTACCTACTGAGTGGCACCAAGCTCTTTGTCCCCGACGCCCATGTTGCCGACAGGCTCATCGTGGTGGCGCGGACCGGCGGAGGGAAGAAGCCGGAGGAGGGCATCACCCTGTTCCTGGTGGATGCCAGGAGTCCCGGGATACGCTTTGAGGTACTCAAGACCATCGCCTCGGACAAGCAATGCGAGGTGGCGTTTGACAAGGTGAAGGTAGCGGCTGAGGATGTCGTTGGGAAGGTAGGCCAGGGCTGGGAGGTAGTGGAGAAGGTGTTACGCCGGGCGGCGGTGGCCAAGTGTGCTGAGATGGTGGGTGGCGCCCAGCAGGTGCTGGAGATGACGGTGCAGTATGCCAAGGACCGGGTGCAGTTCGAGCGGCCCATCGGCAGCTTCCAGGCCATCCAGCACCACTGCGCCAACATGGTCACCGATGTTGATGGTGCCAGGCTCATCGCCTACGAGGCGGCGTGGCTGGTGAGCGAGGGCTTGCCCTGCGCCAAGGAGGTGGCCATGGCCAAGGCCTGGGTGAGCGACGCCTACCGCAGGGTGGTGGTGCTCGGCCACCAGGTACATGGCGGCGTCGGGTTCACCAAGGACCACGACATGGAGCTCTACTACCGCCGCGCCAAGGCCGGCGAGCTGGCCTACGGCGATGGCGACCACCACCGCGAGGTCGTGGCCGCAGAGCTGGGAATGTGAGGTTGAGATGAAAGACTGCATCTTCTGTCGGATCGTAGCGAAGCAAATACCATCTCAGGTGGTGTACGAGGACAGTGAAATCCTGGCCTTCCGCGACATCCATCCCATGGCGCCGGTGCACGTGCTCTTCGTGCCCAAGGCCCACGTATTCTCGGTGCAGGACTTGGGGCCGAAGCGTGCCGGGCTTGTGGTCCGCATGGTGCTGGCGGCGAAGAAGATAGCGAAGGCTGAGGGCCTCGCCGAGAGGGGCTATCGCCTCTCGATCAACACCGGCCCTGAGGGCGGCCAACTGGTGCCCCACCTGCACATGCACCTCCTCGGCGGCCGCAGGCTCGACGACAAGCTGGGGTAGGGGACGTTCGCGGCTGCTGTGCCGCCGGCTGAACCTATCTCCTGGCCGGTGCAGGGTGGGATGGTGGTGCCATGGGCTATATCGTGTCTTCAGGGTGTTTCTAGGCGGTCTGCTGCGTCGTTCAAGCGCTGCTCTGGAAGGGGGATGCCTTGCTTTGGTCCGGTCAGAGGCGCATAATTGGGATTGTTAG
>JBFMDE010000049.1:8359-13066 GCA_040754215.1 Chloroflexota bacterium | reverse complement strand
CAAGTCCGCACACGGTCACACAACAGGTAAGAAGGTCAGAGGGCAGGTCTGTCCGATGTTCGAGGCACTGACAGAGAAACTGACAAAGGTCTTTGCCAAGCTGTCTGGAAAGGGAAGGCTGAGTGAGAAAGACGTAGACGAGGCGCTGCGTGAGGTCCGCCTCGCACTGCTCGAGGCCGACGTCAACCTGAAGGTGGTAAAGGCCTTCATCTCCAGGGTACGTGAGCGCTCGCTCGACGCTGGGGTTCTGGACAGCCTCACTCCGGGTCAACAGGTAGTGAAGCTAGTCCATGAAGAGCTAGCCTCCATCCTGGGCGGCACAGGCAGCTACCTGAACCCCGCAGGACATCCACCTTCCGTGGTCATGCTGGTCGGGCTTCAGGGTTCAGGGAAAACCACCACTGCAGCAAAGCTGGCGTTGCACCTCAGATGCTCAGGGCAACGGCCGCTGCTGGTAGCTGCTGATACCCGCCGCCCGGCCGCCATCGCACAACTGGTGACCTTAGGCAAACAGCTCGACATTCCGGTGTATAGCGAAGACCCAGCGGTCAGACCATTGGCTATCTGCGTCGGCGCATTGAAACAGGCGGAGCAGATGGCTGCAAGCTGGGTAATCGTGGACACCCAGGGAAGATTGCACATAGAGGACGAATTGATGAAGGAGCTGTCACAGCTCAAACAAGAACTTCATCCTGCCGAAGTCCTGCTGGTAGTGGACGCTATGACCGGACAGGACGCGGTCAGGGTGGCCGAAGAGTTCCAGAGCAGAGTAGGGCTCACTGGCGCCATCCTGACCAAGATGGACGGCGATGCCCGTGGCGGAGCTGCGCTATCCGTCAAGTCCGCCACTGGAGTTCCCATAAAGTTCATCGGGGTGGGCGAGAAACCAGACGCGCTGGAGGCATTCTATCCCGACAGGGTGGCCTCCCGCATCCTGGGCATGGGCGACGTGCTCAGCCTCATCGAGAAAGCGGAAAAGGCACTCGACGGACAGAAGGTGAAAGAACTCGGACGGAAGCTGCGCTCGGCAAAGTTCGACCTGGAAGACCTGCTGTGGCAACTGAGGGAGGTCAAGAAAATGGGGCCCTTGAGTCAGCTGGTGGAGATGGTACCGGGATTCGCCGGGGCGGCGAAACAGTTGCAGGGGCCGCAGCAGGAGGAACAGCTCAAGAAGATTGAAGCCATCATCCAGTCCATGACACCTGAGGAGAGACACACGCCGGAAATCATAAGCGGCAGCAGGCGCCGTCGAATCGCGCGGGGTAGTGGCACGAGCCCTCAGGACGTGAATCAGGTGCTAAACCAATTCCGCCAGGTACAGAAGCTGGTCCGAATGGTGCCCGGGGGCAAGCCGAAGCTGCCCAAGGGGATGCTCGCAGGGATGTTCCCTCACTCGAGATAGTCCTTCAACTTGCGGCTGCGGCTGGGGTGCCGCAGCTTGCGCAGCGCCTTGGCCTCGATCTGGCGGATACGCTCGCGGGTGACCCCAAATTCCTTCCCCACCTCCTCCAACGTGCGGCTTCTGCCATCCTCCAGACCAAACCTCAGTTGCAACACACGTCGCTCGCGTGCATTGAGCGTGGAGAGCACCTCCTCGATCTGCTCCTTGAGCAACTGGCGCGAGGCGGCGTCAACCGGCGGCAGAGTGCTCCGGTCCTCTATGAAGTCGCTCAGGTGGCTGTCCTCCTCTTCGCCGATGGGCGTCTCCAGAGACATCGGCTCCTGGGATACCTTGATGATCTCTCGCACCTTCTCAGGAGAAACACCCAACTCGTTGCCGATCTCCTCAAAGCTGGGCTCGCGGCCGTACTCCTGGGCCAGGCGCCGGCTCGCCCGCAGCAGACGGTTTATCGTCTCCACCATGTGCACCGGGATGCGGATGGTGCGGGCATGGTCCGCTATCGCCCTGGTGATGGCCTGCCTGATCCACCACGTGGCATAGGTGCTGAACTTGTACCCCTTGCGATAATCGAACTTCTCCACCGCGCGGATGAGGCCGATGTTCCCCTCCTGGATCAGGTCCAGCAGCGACATCCCCCTCCCGATGTACTTCTTGGCCACGCTCACCACCAGCCTCAAGTTGGCCTCCGTGAGGTGCCTCTCCGCCTTGCTCGCCTCCGCCCTCACCGTCTCAAAATGACGCCGCAGCGCCAGCTCCCGGGAGCGCAGCCCCTCCACTACCTTGGGGTCCTGCAGCATCTTCCCCACACCGGAGGCCGAGAAGCTGTCGCCCACCACACCCCAGGTCTCGGGGGGAAGCAGCCTGCCGTCCAGCCAGAGGCTGATGAGGTCGCGCGCCACCTCCTCCGCGGTGCGCCCCTGACGCTCGGCCAGTTTCTTCACCACTCCCTCGTCCAGCTCGTAGTTCACCGCTGCCAGCAGCGCCGGGTGCGAGCCTATTTCCCTGAAGCTGGCCCTAGGCTTGAGCCCCAGGCCCTTGCGCAGCGCCTCGATGAGCCCCCGCGCCTGGTGGATGTTCCGCAGCAAGGCCATGGTGACCTCTGCCGCCGAGGGCATTCTCCCCGTCTGCTGTTGTAGCTCGCCTATCAGCTGGCTGAAGCGCCTGCCCTCCTCCATCTTGCGTGCCAACGCGCGCTCGTCCTTGGCAGTCAACAGCCTTACCTTTCCGATCTCGCGGAGGTACATACGCACCGGGTCATCAATAGTCTCTTGGTCGGCAATGACAACATCGGCCTCGATACCCGGGACCGGTCCTGCATCCAGCTTGATGTTCGTCTCCCAGCCGGCGGCCTCCAACGGCTGAATTACACCCACATGCACCGGCACCGCACCCTCGACACCTGTTGCCATCTCCGGCCTTGGCACTCCACCGGTCTCCGCCTCGACCCCCTCACCGAGTTCCATCTCCTCCACAAGCTCTGCTTCAGGTTCATCCTCAGGCGACAGATCAGGGCTCACCGGTGCCCTTGGAGGGCTGACCGGGCGGAGGTCCTTCACCGTTTTCCCCTTCTCCGGCTCCGGTACCTTGCAGCGTTTAGCGCGCTTCATACAGCTCACACTCCTGGGCGTGCATTATACTGTCGGCAGGGTTGGTGTTCAAAAACCAAGAGGCCGATGCCAAAGACCAGAAACGCGTCGTGGGTACCAAAACCTTGAGCCCGCTCACTTCCGCGGTCCCGGCGACCGATGCTCTGACGGTGGCCTTAGCCTTCGTTTGCCCTTGGGCTGATGGAACAACTCGTGCAGTTCCTGAGGGACGCTGGTACCCTGCTCCTGCAGCTTTTCCAGTTCCACATCCGGACCACCGGCCCCAGCCTCGCGGAGCAGCAACGCCTTCCTGGCTTCCATGCCCCGCAGCCAGCGCTCACGCAGGGCCAATATGCAGTCCGAGAGTTGGTGCCGCAACTGAGTCGCGTTGGCTGGGGGCAGGCTCCCGGCCAGCAACCGGTCCAAGCTTCCCTCGAGTGTGTGGTCCAGCGTAGTCCTGAGAGTCTCCAAGTCCGGACTTTGTAGCCACTTGCAGAGGATCTCACGCGCCCCACTGTCTTCAAAGTACTCTGGTATGAGCCCCTCGCAGCACCCCCTAAGCCCCGGGTTTTGCAGCAGCAGGGCAAGGCAATAGTCTTCGACCTGGCTAGAGCCTGATGCCAGCACAGAGCGTTTCGGCTCCAAGGGCGCTCTGCCAGCCCTTCTGGTCGCCTTGGCCTCTCGAAGGGTATCCCACAGGACACGCTCATCCACGCTCACGAGCTGCGCCAGCTTCCGAAGGTAGTGTGCCTGTCGCACCGGCTCCTTGCTCCCGGATATGATGGGCAAGACCCGACTGACCACCTCCGACCTGCCACGAACATCCCCGAGGTCAACGCGAGAGGCTACCGCGTTGAGCACGTAGTCCATTACCGGCAGAGACTCGTCCACAAGGCGCTGCCAGGCCGCGGGGTCTTCTCTGATAACCTCGTCAGGGTCCTTACCTGCAGGGAGCACGATGATTCTAACCTCGGCGTCTACGGTAGTCTCATATCTCATCAGACCCCGCTGGTCAGGCACAGGCACCACTTTTCTGTCCAGCGTCCGGTCAATGGTCTCAACTCCTCGGAGCGTAGCCTCGGTGCCGGCAGCATCAGCATCCAGGGCCAGCGTCAGGCGCTTGGTGAGTCTCCTGAGGATGCTGGCCTGCCTTTCAGTCAGAGAAGTACCCATGGACGCGACCACGTTGCGGAAACCAGCCTGGTGCGCCATCATCACGTCCATGTATCCCTCTACGATGACCACCAGGTTATCTCGGCGGATAGCGTCCTTGGCCAGGTCGATCCCATACAGAATACTACCCTTGTCGAATATGAGTGTCTGAGGCGAGTTCATATACTTGGGGGACGATTCATCGAGTGCCCTGGCACCGAAACCGGTAACCCTGCCCTGGGCATCCCGTATCGGAAACATCAGTCTGTTGCGGAACCTGTCATAGCTCCCACCACCCTCCCGCTCAACAGCAAGGCCAGCACCTACCAGGTCCTTTTCGGAGTACCCTCGACCAAGCAATCGCTGACTGAGCGCATCCCAGCTATCCAGGCTGTACCCAAGCTGAAATGCCAAGGCCGTCGCGGGCGAGATGCCCCTGTGCTCAAGATACAGCCGTGCCTTCTCACCAGCGGTAGTACCCGTCAGCACATGGTGATAGTATTCGGCAGCAACGATATTGATGCGGTACAGTTTCTCCTTCTCGCCATCTTCCGGCCCCCTCCTGGG
>JBFMDE010000049.1:0-8259 GCA_040754215.1 Chloroflexota bacterium | reverse complement strand
AATCCCGGCGCGTACGGCGTCCCCGAGGTCATGGTTTATGTACGCGACGACATCAGCGACTTTGCATACCTCCCCTTCCAAAGTACCAACCTCACCCCAGTCCGGACTCAGTACACCCACCCTGTCCTTGGAGTGATGCAGGATACCATCGCGTACCTCCCAGGTCAGGTTCAAGCCCTGCCCACCCTTTTCCAGCACATCAACCACCCGGAGGCTCTGCTCATTGTGCCTGAACCCGTCAGGAAAAAGCTCGTCCAATACCTCCTCGCCGGTATGTCCGAAGGGCGTGTGGCCGAGGTCATGGCCCAACGCGATAGCCTCAGTCAAGTCCTCATTGAGGTTCAGTGCCCTGGATATAGTACGGGCGACTTGGGCCACCTCGAGGGTATGGGTCAGGCGTGTCACATAGTGGTCTCCCAGGGGAGCGATAAACACCTGGGTCTTGTGCTTCAGGCGTCTGAATGCTTTGGAGTGGATAATACGGTCACGGTCGCGCTGGAACTCAGTGCGCATCGGGCAGGGTGTCTCGGGCCTGAGTCGCCCCCGGCTGAGCCCGCTCCTCACAGCAAAAGGGGAAAATCCCTCCTCCTTCTGCTCTATGCGTTTGCGAATGCCGAGAGCCTGGACCATCCCAGTCCTGTCTGGCAGAACCTTGCTGTGAGCACCGCAGGAAGTCTATGCCTATGCCCGCAGTGCGCTGGCAAGGCGCGCCTCCACGTCGGCGATCAGTTGCCGGGTAGCATCAATCATATCAGGGCTGACCGAGACCGACGTAATCCCCCATTTCACCAGTTTCTCTGTAAGTTCGGGATAGACTGATGGAGCCTGTCCACAAATGGAAGCCGTCACTCCCCTGCCGACACAGGCCTTGATCAATCGCTCTAGAGCCCTGCTGACGGCCTCATTCCTCTCATCAAACTGCTCCGCCAGCTTACGATTGTCCCTGTCTACTCCCAAGGTCAACTGCGTGAGGTCGTTGGAGCCTATGGACACGCCATCGATGCCCGTGGCTATGAACTCCTCGATGAGGAAGACGTTGGACGGGACCTCAGCCATCATCCACAGCTTGAAATCGGACGACTGGCAAAGCCCTTCAGCCTCAAGTATTCTTTTTATCTCCAGCATCTCGCTCACGGTGCGCACAAACGGTATCATCACCCACAGGTTCGAGTAGCTCTCCCGCACCTTCTTTATGGCCTCTATCTCCAGCCGCATCACGTCTATCTCTCTCACATAGCGAGATGCACCACGGTACCCTAACATCGGGTTCTCTTCCTTCTCCTCGAACTCCCTACCGCCGCGCAGGCTCCGATACTCGTTGGTCTTGAAATCGGTGGTCCGGTAGACTACCGGTCGCGGATGGAAAGCCTTTGCGAAAGTAGAGACTCCACCGGCCAACTTGGCAGTGAACTCGGCTCCACGGTCCTGCTTGAGCATAAGGCGAGGGTGCTCCCCAATGTTGTGGGCGATGATGAACTCGGCGCGCAGTAGACCCACTCCATCGCAGTCCATGGCAGCAATCCGCTCTGCCAGGTCCGGGTCGGCCAAGTTCACATAGACCCTGGTCTTCGTGGTAACCTTCCGGCGAACCACTCGAGCCGTAGTGGCCGGCACCTTCTCCTCTATGAGCTGTCCCTGGAAAACCTTGCCATGGAACCCATCCACGGTCACCAACTGGCCATCGGTCAGTGCCTGAGTTGCCTGGTCTGTGCCCACGACACAGGGTATACCAAGCTCGCGGCTCACGATCGCAGCATGTGAGGTCCTGCCTCCCTTGTCAGTGACGATGGCCGCTGCCCGTTTCATTGCCGGGACATAGTCCGGCGTTGTCATCTCGGCCACGAGGACCTGGCCCTGCTCTACGGTATGAATCTCAGATGGCCCTGAGACTATTCTGACCGCGCCTGCGGCCACACCAGGAGAAGCAGCAGCACCGGTCAGAAGCACCGTGCCCTGTATCTGCGGAATCTCTTGGACCACCTTTTTCTCCATGGTAGTGACCGGCCGCGATTGCAGGATGAAAAGCCTCCTCCCCTCCCGCGCCCACTCTATGTCCTGTGGGAACTGGTACAGATCCTCGATCCTTAGCGCCAGCCTGGCCAGTGCCAGGACATCGCCATCAGCTAGCTTGGGAGCGTCCTGCCTGGTCACCGTGATGGGGGCCTTGATATTGGTTTCTTCCGAAGAACCCCTCTGCGGATTGATGACCAACTGCCACTCCTGCCTCTTGTGCTGGCGCTGCAAGATTGCCATCGTGCTCTTGTCCAGTACGTAGAGGTCCGGAGTGACCTCACCCGAGACGATGGACTCTCCAAGGCCAAACACCGCCTCGATGACCACCTTGCTCCGGTCATTGGTCTGTTCGTCCAGCGTGAACATCACTCCCGAGACCTCGGACTGCACCATCATCTGGACAGGCACAGCAATCCTCACCTTGAAATGGTCGAAACCGTGTTGACATCTGTAGAAAATTGCTCGAGGCTCGAACAGAGAGGCCCAACAACCCTGGACAGCTTGCAGAACCTCGTCCTCTCCATGGACATTCAGGTAGGTGCGCTGCTGGCCCGCAAACGAGGCATCGGGCAGGTCCTCCGCAGTTGCCGACGACCTCACCGCCACCAGCCCCCCCCCCAGCTTCCGGTATGCCTGCTTGATGGTCTCGGCTACCCTTGGGGGCATCGGAGCATCGGCTATGAGCTGTTTCATCTTACCGGCGGTCTCCTGCAGCTTGAGGCTATCGCCAGGGTCCAGGGGTTCCAACATCTCCCGAATCACCGAGTGCAGGCCCGCTGAATCAAGGAACAAGGCATAGGCATCCGCAGTCACGATAAAGCCATTGGGCACCGGTATCCCGGCGCGAAGCAACTCGCCGAGATTTGCTCCTTTGCCTCCAGCGACGCTGGTGGCGTGTCTATCCACCTCCTCGAACCAGACCACCAACAGTCGTCCTTTGTCCATAGAGGGTTCCCCTCCTTCCAGGTGCTATGGCATACTGCAGGAACTGGACAGTGGTCGTGCCACCAGCGTACTTACTACGAAGAGGGTTTCGCGCGTGCCACTCCACCCGGCATAAAGTGACACGCCCAGACACAACAAGCCGCACCCTGACAAGCTGATTCCAGGTCAATACGAACCGCCCATATTATAATGGTACCCGAGTCAGGATGACAACAGTACCAACCCCGCATACCGTCAGGCCTTCTGCTGGTACTCGACAACCATCGCGAGCGGGACAGGCCTGGCCTGGCTTTTCAGCGTCCGGCGTTTGACACCTCTGCCCACGCTGGCTAGAATGGAACCACAGGGCACCCGCCAGGAGGGCCGGGGTATGATAGAGATGACGATTGACAGCATAAGAGTAAGCATGATGAACTACCAGCGGGTGGTGATCTTGAAGGAGACGATGGCAGAGCGCTACCTGCCCATCTGGATCGGTCCAGCGGAAGCGGATGCCATAGCAGTACAACTGCAAGGGATTTCGGTGCCCCGTCCCCTGACCCATGACCTGCTGAACTCCATCATCTCCACACTGGGAGCACGCATAGACCGGGTCATAGTGACCGACCTGCGCAATGACACGTTCTTCGCCAAAATCATGCTCATCGTCAACGGCAGCGAACTGGAGATAGATTCCCGCCCCAGCGACGCCATCGCCCTTGCCGTGCGGGCCAAGGCGCCCATTTTCGCCGATGACTCGGTTCTGGACAAGGCAGGCATCTTCCTGGACACCAAGACGGGAAAGCCCGTGGCTGCGGGGAAGGAAGAGGGCCAGAGGGAATCAGCACAACCGGTTAGTGAAGAGGAAGCCAAGCGCCTCTCCGCTTTCCATGACTTTATCAACACCCTGGACCTAGAGGACTTCGACAAGAGGAAGTCTTAGGGTGCTTGCCTCCAGAGAAACGAAGGCCCTGGCCTCGAAGCCGGGGCCTTACTATTTCCAGCTACACAAGATTGCTGCTCAGCTTTGACCAGTGGAAGGCTGTGTGATATACTACGCCCCGCTCTGGCGCAGTGCGAGTGGTAAGGTATGGGCACGATATGCCGAGGTGGGTGTCAGCTCTCAAGTTTGCTGGGGTCGGAGTTTACATCGGTGTCAGCATCTTCCTCGGTGTCTATGTCGGACGCCTGCTTGACCAACGCTTCCACTCCGGGGCACTGCTCACGATACTGGGACTCTTTGTTGGTCTCGCGATGGCTGCAATCGGCGTCTATCGCATGCTCGCCTCCATCATCAAAGAGTGGCAGGATGACAGCAGAAAGGGCTAAGCTCCGTTGAAACTGGGGTGCTCCACCCGCTTGCTTCTGATCATCGGGGTCCCACTCGTGGTGCTAACCATCGGTGGGTTAGTGATCGGCGGAGTTGTGTCAGCCATCATGGGCAGGGAACCTTTCGCGGGAGCACCCAGGCCGGAGGTCCCACCAGAGGTGATCGCCCATCTAGGTGCTATCCCTATTACGAACACGATGATCACCGCTTGGTTGACCACAATTGTGCTGGTGGTCCTCTTCTGGATAGCTACCCGGAGAATGAAGCTCGTGCCCAGAGGACTTCAGAATCTGATGGAGTGGGCAGTGGAAATGCTGCTGAACTTCGTGGAGGGGGTGGTGGGAAAGGAGAAGGGCAGGCGGCTTTTCCCCGTGATAGCTACCATATTCCTCTTCGTCTTCGTCAATGCCTGGATGGGCCTGATCCCCGGATACAGCAGCATCGTGCTGAAGGAAACCCATGCAGGCGAGACGGTGCTGGTGCCGCTGCTGCGTCCGGCCAACACCGACCTGAACGTGACGCTTGCCCTGGCGCTGGTATCATTTGTCTTCGTGGAGTACCTCGGCATAAGATATCAGGGTTTCTTCCGCTACGTGCGTAAGTTCGTCAACCTCGGCCCACTGCTCAACGGGCTGCGCCAGCTATTCACCGGCAAGCTACGGGCGGGCTTGGGCGGCCTCATGATGGGTGCGATTGAAGCCTTTGTGGGTTTCATCGAAGCGCTCAGCGAGCTTGTCCGAATCGTCAGTTTCACCTTCCGTCTCTTCGGCAACATGACCGCCGGGGAGATACTTCCGCTACTCATGTTCTTCTTGGCTCCCTTCGTGGTGCCAGTGTTCTTTTACAGCTTCGAGATGCTCGTGGGCCTTGTACAAGCCCTCATCTTCGGAGGCCTGACTCTGGCCTTTGCCGCAGTGGCCACGACGGAGAGCGAGCACCATTGACAAACAGAAAGGCGCATCAAAGAAAGGGGGACAGATAATGGATGCTGAGGCAATGAAGCTACTGGGGGCAGGCTTGGCCATTGGACTAGGAGGAATTGGCCCGGGAATCGGCATCGGCATTCTGGGAGCAGGGGCGATGAACGCACTGGGGCGCAACCCGGAGGCCAGGGGGCCCATCATGATGAATATGATCATAGCCATCGCACTTGCGGAGGCAGTAGCGATCTATGCTTTCATCGTTGCCATCCTCCTAGCCATGGTGGTATAGGGTCTGGAAGGAGGTCAAGGTGGGCGACCTACTCGCAAAACTGGGCATAAACCCGCCGGTCTTGATAGCTCAACTGGTGAACTTCCTGATTTTGCTTGGCCTGCTGTACCTGCTCGCCTACAAGCGCATTGGTCAGAAGCTAGACGAGCGGTCATCCAGAATCAAGGAGAGCATGGAACAGGCAGAACAGATGAAGGAGCAGACAGCTCGCACCGAAGAGCGGATCAAGGTACAGCTCAATACCGCCCGCCAGGAGGCCCAGAAGGTACTGACACAGGCCTGCCAGATGGGCGAAAGGCTAAAGGAAGAGGCCAGGGTCGAGGCGCGGAAGGAGGCCGAGTCCATCCTCAGCCGCGCCCAAGAGGAGACCAAGATAGAGCGCGACCAGGCCATGAGCGAGCTGCGTAAAGAGGTCGTTGACATCGCCATTCTGGCGGCAGAGAAGGTGATCAAGGAGTCACTAGACCAGCCGGGCCACCGTCGCCTCGTCCAGGAGGTGATCGAGGAGAGCGGCGGGTTGAAGAAAGGGTAAAGACTACATTCCCATGGCGACTACAGCGGCCGCAAAGCGCTACGCTCAGGCGATATTCGAACTCGCAATAGAGCGGGGTGAGCTGGACAGGTGGAGGGAAGAACTCCCCCAGGTCGCCGAGGCATTGACCGACGCCACGCTCGCGCCCTTGCTGGAGAGCCCCAGAGTCCCCTTCACCAGCAAACAAGAACTGCTACAGGCGAGCTTGAAAGGGCTGAGCCCGCTGGCACTGAACCTCTCGTACCTGCTGGCGAAAAAGGGCAAGGCAGCCATCGCCAGTAGGATCGCCTCCGAGTACGTGCGGCTGCTGGACTCACACCAGGGGATTGAGCATGCAGAGGTCGTCTCAGCGGTGCCTCTGAGCCAGGAGGAACGCGAGGCCATTTCCAGGCGACTCGGCGAGGTCACAGGCAGACGGGTCGTGCTGGAGTCCAGGACTGACCCTGCAATAATAGGCGGACTGGTGATACGCATTGGGGATAGGCTCATTGACGGCAGCGTGCGCACCAGACTGCAGAATCTAAAAAGGGACCTGGGCAAGGTCGGGGGCAGGGCATGATGGGCCGGAATGATAGATACCGTCTTGGAGGGGTCATATGGCTGTCCGAGGCCACGAAATAGCTTCTATTATCAAGCAACAGATCGAGCGTTTCGCCACCACCACCGACATGGTAAATGTCGGTGTGGTTACCGAGGTAGGCGATGGCATAGCGAGAATCCACGGGCTGAGCGGAGCCAAGTACCAGGAACTGCTGGAGTTCCAGGACGGCACCATGGGCCTGGTGCTTAACCTGGAGGAAGACAGTGTGGCCGCCGTCGTCCTGGGTGAGTACGGCGGCATAGAGGAAGGCAACGAGGTCCGCTCTACCGGCAGGGTGGTCGAAGTGCCCGTTGGCGACGGCTTGATCGGGCGCGTGGTCAACGCCCTGGGCGTACCCCTTGACGGTAAAGGGCCGCTAGTCTCTCAGAAGACCCGCGCCGTGGAAAGGGTCGCTCCCAGCGTGGTGACCAGGAGACCGGTGGACAAGCCGGTGCATACAGGCGTCAAGGCCATAGACAGCATGGTGCCCATCGGCCGTGGCCAGCGCGAACTGATAATCGGAGACCGGTTCACCGGAAAGTCAGCCATAGCATTGGATACCATCATCTCCCAAAAGGGCGGGGACCTGATATGCATATATGTGGCCATCGGCCAGAAGGCATCCAAGGTGGCCCAGGTAGTGGCGACGCTGGAATCCTATGGCGCCATGGCGCACACCATAGTGGTGGCGGCGAACGCTGCCGACCCTGCCCCGCTGCAGTTCCTTGCTCCCTACGCTGGCTGCGCTATCGGCGAGGAGTTCATGGATACAGGGCGCGATGCGCTGGTGGTATATGACGACCTCTCCAAACACGCCTGGGCATACCGGCAACTTTCGTTGCTTCTGCGGCGCCCACCGGGACGCGAGGCATATCCTGGAGACGTTTTCTATCTACACAGCCGACTTCTGGAAAGGGCGGCAAGGATGGCGCCCGAATTCGGCGGCGGCTCCCTTACAGCCCTGCCCATAATCGAGACCCAGGCCGGGGATGTCTCGGCCTACATACCCACGAACGTCATCTCCATCACGGATGGCCAGATCTACCTGGAGAGCGACCTGTTCAATACGGGTATACGTCCTGCCATGAACGCCGGCCTTTCAGTCTCACGTGTGGGCGGGTCGGCTCAAACAAGGGCCATGCGACGGGTGGCCGGGAGGCTGAGGATAGACCTTGCTCAGTACCGCGAACTGGCGGCCTTCGCGCAATTTGGCACCGCCGACCTGGACAAGGCGACTAAGTCACAACTGGAGCGGGGACAGCGTATCACCGAAGTGCTGAAGCAGCCCCAGTACTCCCCGATGCTCCTGGAGAAGGAAGTGACGATCCTCTATGCTGTTATCGGTGGCTACCTGGACGACATACCGGTAGAGAGAGCAGCAGCCTTCGAGTCCGGCTTCCACCGCTTCATGGAAACGAACCATCCCGTGGTGGGTAAGACGATCGCCAGGGACAGAGAACTGACGAAGGAAACGGAAGAGGCCTTGAAAAAGACCATAGCTGAGTTCAAGAGCATCTTCAGCGGCACGTAGACGTGTGAACAGCCAAGCCCCAGCGGAGAGGAGTAGCGGCGCACTATGATAAGCCCTCGTCTCTTGCGACGACGGATAAAGAGCATACAGGGCACGGCCAAGATCACCAGGGCCATGGAGATGATCGCCACCGCGAA
>JBFMDE010000048.1:0-13577 GCA_040754215.1 Chloroflexota bacterium | reverse complement strand
GCGGAGCAGCAGCGGAAGCGCGTCACCGCGGAGGTGGACAAGGACTCGAGGCTGAAGGCCATCGTGAAGCACCTGGAGTCGCACTACGAGTCGCGGTTCAGGGCGGCGGAGCGGGAGGAGCAGCCACGGCTGTCGCCGGAGATAGAGCGGTTCCTCCGCGAGATGGACAAGCGTTTCGAGGGGAATTGAGTGCTGCAGGAAATCGGAAAGCCTCGGGGCCTGGAGGTCATGACTGCGATAGTCGAGGAAAGGCTCAGGGAGTGGGTACGGGGAAGGGATGCCAGGGTGGCGAGGGTGAGCATCTTCGAGGGGATAAGGGACATACCCTACGCCGTCGTCCTCGAGCTGGTTGACTGGCAGCAATATGCGGAGGTGCTCAGGCTCAACCGGGGCTCCTGCGCGCCCAAGCACTTCCTCCTCTGCGACATGTACCAGAGGCTCGGGATGATGGTGTTGTACGCGGTCTATCCCTTCAGGTGGGACGAGGTTGGGATTGACTATCCGCCGGGGGTGAGGAGTCTGGCCAGGGCTTTGCCCCTGAGCTACCACCTGGCCTGCAGGGTGGAAATACAGGGGAGGCTCGTCCTGGTTGACGCCACACTGGACCCCGCCCTGGAGAGGCTGGGACTTCCTGTGAACAAGGGATGGGACGGCGTGAGCGATACACTGCTGGCGGTGACTCCTTGCGGCGAGGAACAGCTGTACCACCCTTCGGAAGCGTGTCTCATGCCGCCACGGCCCGACGACCAGGGGTCAATCCTCTTCTACCGTGAGCTTAACTCGTGGTTGGAGGAGGTGAGGGAGGCCCCTGTGAGCGACAGTAACCGTCCCTGAGTGCCGGGAGTGCCCCTGAGTCCCGGGTCCGAGGGGCGCAGGTATTGAGAGGATGCAAAGGGTTCGTATTGTAACCGACAGCGTAGCCCAGTTGACCCAGGAGATGGCCAGCAGGCATGGGGTGAAGGTCGTCCCGGCGGCAACCATCCTCTGTGATGGGAAGACCTATGTTGATGGTGTGGACATAAGTCCTGCCGAGGCGTACCGGCTCCTGGAGCAGGACCCGACCCAGTTCACTACCTCGGCCATCCCGCCGGCCTACTTCTACAAGGCGTTTGAAGAGGTGGGCAGGGGCGCGAGGGAGATACTCTGCATCACCGTCTCTTCCAAGCTCAGCGGGGTGTACAACTCTGCGCTCCTGGCCGGCGAGCAGGTGAGAGAGAGGGTGCCCGGGCTTCAGCCCCGGGTCTTCGATTCGATGAGTGCCGCTGGTGGTGAGGGCCTGGTGGTGCTGGCGGCGGCCGGGGCGGCGGCCAGGGGGCTCGACCTGGACGGGGTTACCGCAGTCGCGGAGAGGGCGCGAAGGGAATCAGAGTGCCTCTTCGTCTTTGATACCCTGCGCCATACCTATCGCACCGGCCGCGTACCCAGGGTGGTCTCGGAGGGCGCCGACCTGCTGGGCGTAAGGCCGCTGTGTCGCATCGGCCGTGATGGCATGGTGCATGTGGTCGGGCTGGCCAGGAGCAGGAGGAAGGGCGTAGAACGGATGGTCGGGATGGTCAGGGAGCGTGCCAGGGGTGAACCTATACATGCCGTGATAATGCACACGGCTGCCGTTGCCGAGGCCCAGGGGCTGAAGGAACGGATGGCCCGGGAGTTCGACTGCCGTGGCATCTTCGTCTCCGAGTTCAGTCCGGTCATGGGGTACGCGACCGGCCCCGGCGTCCTGGGCATCGCCTTTCGCCCCGAGTCCGGTGACTAGGGCACTGAGGGCGTTCAGCAATCGTCACACCCCGCCACCCTTCGACTGGCTCAGGGTGGCGGCCTTTCTACACGGCCTCTCAGCTTGCGCTTGCGAAGGCCGTGGCGACCTTCTGGCTCAGGTAAGGCCTTATCGCCGATTCGGCTGTCATGGTTTCCCCGTCGCCCAGCATCGCCCTCAGTTTCACCACGGCCCCTCGTAGGGTATGGAAGTCCTCTGCGCTGCGGAAAGCCCTCCGGAGCTCGGAACTGAGGACTGTGCTCGAAAACGCGCCTTTGACGGCGGAGCCGATGTCCTCTGCGCTGCAGACCCTGTCTTCGCTCATGGCGCGGGCGAGCTCCATGGCCTTCCTCTGGAGTCTCTCGAATACCATGTCCATCTTCTCGAGGTATCTCCTGACTAGCGGGTAGACCTCCTCGACCCCCGACTTGAACTCCATGAGTTTCAGTGCTGCATCCATGGAGTCGAGCCTCTCTTCCAGGTTGCGTATGGCCTGAGAGTAACCCCTGGGCTCCTCTCCGGCAAGGAGGTGCATCTTCAGCGTCTGGTGCGCCTGGAGGCGGAACAACCCTGGCGCGGACAGGGCCCTGGCTGCAAGCTGTTCATCGCCGTTGCAGCACCCCGTGACCTCCCTCTCCTCTTCTCCAGAGAGGAAGTCGAGAGCCAGCTTCAGGATGCATTCCCCCAGCAATCTCCTCCTGTACCCCTGGAGCCTGCCGAGGAGCCTTTCCCTCTCCGCCGCTTGAAGCTTGGCGGTCAGCTCCCTCGCGCCCTCGAGCTCTCTCAGCAGCTCGCTAACCGCGGCGAGTCCTCCTTCAGGCGAGCGACCTGGACGGCCCTTGAGGTGTTCTTCCACGCGGTCGAACGTCCTTCCTATCTGCTGGCGCGTATCTTGAGTCATCAGGAGGTAGAAGTAGTCCGGGGTGAGCTCGACCGCCCTGCCGAAGTCGAGTTTCTCCCCCCTTGTCACCACCCTGAATTTGGCCTTTGCACCCTCCTTGGCAGCGGAGCCGCTTACCACCACAACCCTTCCCTCGGGGGTCCTGACCAGGGGGTCGCCTTTACTGCCGAGGGCGAACACCTCGCCCTCCATGATTCCCTGCGCCTTGAGCTGGGAATCGAGCGAGTGCCAGTGTGGCAGGATGGTGCTGGCGGAAAGCATGAAGGCGGCCCGGAACTTCTCGCGCTCCGCGTCCTTGTTGCGGCGGGGCAGGCCCTGTATCGTTTGCAGTATCCCCTCTTGCGCCTTCTCCAGGAGCTGCGTGACCTGCAGGTATGACCTGGATATGGTGTCATAGTCTGCCGTCTCTATTGCCTGTGCCAGCGCCTTGTAGTCTTCGCTTGCGGCTATCCCTTTCAGGACCTTCTTTGCTTGACTCATCTTGCTCCTGGGAACCGACTTTGTGATGCTCTTGCTTGCCGTCCCGGCCGTCCGCTTGCGGGGGTTGCCTTCTCGCTCCCGGTTTTTCGGCCCCGACATTGTAACACGGGCTGCGGGACGGCAGAAAACCCACCGTCATTTCGCTGGCCCCTTCGCAGATTGACGGGACTCAGGGCTTGGCCTATGATAGACACAGTCTTCGGCTATCTTTTGAAGGGAGGAGAGCAGCATGGCGGACATCGTAAGACGTATCGAGTATTACTCCACCGAGGTGCCCGACCGGCCCGGAGCAGGTGCCGGGGTGTTGAAGGCGCTGAAGGGGGCGCGCGTCAACCTCCTCGCTTACACGGGCTTCCCCGCCGGTGCAGGCCGTGCCCAACTGGACTTCGTCCCCACCAGGGGGCGCGCATTCCTTGCCGCAGCCCGCAAGGCTAATATCAAGCTAGCGGGGCCTAAGAGCGCCTTTCTCATCCAGGGACAGGACCGGGTGGGTGCCGTCGCCGACATCGTGACCAGGCTGGCGGAGGCCCGCATCAACGTCACGGCCATGGACGCCGTGTCTGCCGGGCGGAGGCGGTATGCGGCTATCCTGTGGGTGAAGCCTCGCAACGTAGAACGGGCGGCCCAGGTCCTGGGCGCCCCGTAGCAGGCACCCCCAGTGCCGCCACGGGCACGACTGCCTTGTCATAGACTCTGCCATCCCAGGGTCGGCGACAGTGGCGCTCACTCTGGTGTATAATGGTAGCGAGTTGCAGTTTAGGTTGTCACAGACTTCACACTTGCTGCACGGCTAGTCGAAGTATTGGATGACCCAAACTCCAGCGAAGATTCAGGAGGAGGTCATCCGATGAGTCCCGAGGACAAGTCACTCCAGTGTTGCGATTGCGGGGCTGCCTTCACATTCACGGCTGAGGAACAGGAGTTCTTCCGCTCCAGGGGCTATACTAACGAGCCCAAACGCTGCCCCCCGTGTCGCCAGGCGAGGAAGTCAGAGCGCCGGGGAAGCCAGAGCTACGGCTCTCAGTCCCCACGGCAGATGTTCCCTGCGACATGCGCGACGTGTGGCAAAGACACCCAGGTACCGTTCGAACCCCGTGGCGATAGGCCGGTGTACTGCAGCGATTGCTACCGGAAACTCAGACCGGGTACATAGGCAGTGCTGGCTTGTGAGCCCGGGTGTGTCCATGAGCTGAGGACACCGGCCTGCTGCGCTCAGCAATGCGTTTGTCCCCTGACGTGCCGTCCCCCGTGTGGCGGGAACCCGTGAGACTCCTTTCTGTCTGAGGTGTGTGCTGCCCACGTCGATACCATGTTCTGCGAAGCAAGGGAGCACCGTCACGTGGCGTCCAGGCGCGAGGTTGTCCGTATAGAAAAGGAGGGAGTATATGAGAATCTACGTGGGTAACTTACCGTATGACCTGACCGAAGATGAACTGCGGAAAGAATTCGAGGCGTACGGCGAAGTAGCATCGGTAAGCATCTTGACTGACAAGTACAGCGGGCGGCCCAAGGGATTCGGTTTCGTCGAAATGGCCTCAAAGTCCAAGGCCGAAGAAGCGATAATGGGCCTCAACGGGAAAGCTCTGAAGGACCGGACCATTGTTGTCAATGAGGCTCGCCCACGCTCCGATAGCAGGAGCGGAGGCGGGTACGGTGACAGGAGGGGTGGCGGTCCGTATGGTGGTGGCAGGGGTGGTAGGCCTGGCGGCAAGAACCGCCGAAGGTATTGACCCGGTCGTCGTCGCCACGCCCTCTATGGGTTGACCAGGGAGCCGTGCACGCTCGAATACCACGCACCAGGGGCAGAGTGCACGTGGGGTTGTGGGTGAAATGAGAACACGAAAACAGCAGCGAGCATGCGAGCTGCGCGAAGGGACGCGCAGCGTATGTTCTGGCAGCAGGTGGGAGACAACGGGGACTGCCTCCAGCTTTGACTTCCGAGTAGTGCCATTGTTCGAGGCTGTCCCATCGGAAACCGAACCCGAGCCTGTCGCTGAGCCCGAATGGCGCGTCGAAGCGGAAGCACCCTCAGATAATTTCCAGCAAATCGATGGCCCCATCCAGTTGTACCTGCGAGAGGCCGGGAGGGTGCGTCTCCTCACTGCGAAAGACGAGGGCATCCTCGCCAGGAGGATAGAGGAGGGCAGGCACCTTGGCCGGTTGGTCAACGAGCTCCAGGTCCAGGAGGGTAGAGCGCCATCGGCGGCACATGTCACAACGGTCTTGCTGCAGCGCCTGTGCCAGTCCATAGACTTGCTGGATGCTTTACGCGACAAGTTCGGCCTGGGCACCGAAGCCGGCATTAGAGAAGTGGTCTCGCGCTCCATGTTGGCCGCCGGGGCCATGGACTGCAGGCTGGATGAGCAGGTGGTGAACGCTCTGGCCCAACGGCTGGGCTGTCCTCCGGAGACCATCGAACGGGACCTCCTCAACCTCTGGCTCGACAGTAGAGTACTCCCCCCGGAAACATGGGATGCCGTCGGACAGGAGTGTTCCGTATCCTGCCTTGAAGGACTCGTTGGGACTCCTCGGCTACGTGGCGAACTGCGTTCCCGTGAGGGTTCCCTTCGTCGTCAATTCGAGGCGCTGAGGGCAGAGGCGAGCGAGGCGGAGAGACATCTCACTGAAGCGAATTTGCGCCTGGTGGTGAGCGTGGCCAAGAAACACCTCGGGCGGGGGATACCCCTCCTGGACCTTATCCAGGAGGGCAATATCGGACTGCTTCGCGCCGTGGAGAAGTTCGACTACCACAGGGGCTACAAGTTCAGTACCTACGCGACGTGGTGGATCCGACAGGGTATCACCAGGGCTATTGCTGACCAGGCGCGCACTATCCGTGTCCCAGTCCACATGGTGGAGCAAATCAACCAACTCCGCCGGGCGAGCAACCGGCTGGCGCAAGAACACGGGCGTGAGCCTACCCTCGAAGAACTCGGAGGCGAGCTAGGTACATCCCTGGAAAAGGTGAAGGAGATCATCAAGATCTCCCGGCAGCCTGTATCTCTGGAAACGCCCATTGGAGAAGACGAAGACAGCCACCTCAGCGATTTCATTGAAGACCGGAGCTCAGTGCCACCGGCCGAGGCTGCGTCCCGGCAACTGCTCAGGGAGCAGATCGACGAGGTGCTGTCCACGCTGAGCCCCCGTGAAGGCCGGATCCTGCGGCTCAGGTTTGGCCTGGAAGATGGGAGGGGCCGCACGCTGGAGGAGGTGGGCAACGAATTCGGGGTTACCCGCGAGCGCATCCGCCAGATCGAGGCCAAGGCGCTGCGCAAGATGAGGCACCCTAGCCGCAGCCGCAAGCTCAAGGACTACCTGGAGTAGCCAGGCCGATGTCTGTCAACAATCAGCCAAGGAGCGATGATTGAACATACTGTTGGTCTACCCTCGCTACCCCGAGACCTTTTGGAGCTTCAAGCACGCCCTCAAGTTCGTCTGGAAGAAGGCAGCCTTTCCTCCTCTGGGCCTGTTGACGGTGGCTTCGCTGTTACCACCCCTCTGGAACAAGCGGCTGGTGGATATGAATACCGATGAGCTAAAGGACGAGGACATCAAGTGGGCCGACTACGTATTTCTCAGCGCTATGGACATTCAGCGGCAGTCGGCGTGCGAGGTCATCAAGCGGTGCATCCTGCTACGGGCCAGGATAGTTGCGGGTGGCCCGCTGTTCACCACTGGCTATGACGAGTTCCCGGCGGTGGACCATTTGGTGTTAGGCGAGTCTGAGGTAGTCCTTCCCCAACTCGTTGCAGACATGGAAAGCGGGACTGCCAGGCATATCTATCAGTCCGATGAGAGGCCGGACGTCGAGCGTACGCCGGTGCCGGCATGGGAGCTCATCAACATCAGGAAATACGCGACTCTCAGCCTGCAGTACTCGCGCGGTTGCCCCTTCGACTGCGAGTTTTGCGACATAGTTCTGCTAAACGGCCGCGTGCCGAGAACCAAAAACGCGAAACAACTGACCGCAGAATTAGAAGCTATCTACCGTCTGGGCTGGCGCGATAGCGTCTTCATCGTTGACGATAACTTCATCGGCAATAAGAGGAAGCTGAAGGCCGAGACACTTCCAGCCATTGTGGAGTGGATGAAGGAGCGAGGGTACCCCTTCACGCTGCTAACGCAAGCCTCTATCACCCTCGCGGATGACGAGAAACTGATGCAGTTGGTGGTAGAAGCGGGGTTCAACAGCGTCTTTGTCGGGGTCGAGACGCCCGATGAGGGAAGCCTGGGGGAATGCGGCAAGTTCCAGAATACCAACCGCGACCTGGTGGCCTCCGTGAAGAAGCTGCAGAATCACGGACTGCAGGTACATGGGGGGTTCATCGTCGGCTTCGATAGCGACCCGCACAGCATCTTTGAGCGACAGATCAGCTTCATTCAACAGAGTGGCATTGTAAGCGCCATGGTCGGCCTGCTCAAGGCACCGCGCGGTACGAAGTTGTACCTGCGCCTCAAAGAGGAAAAACGTCTGCTCAAGGAGATGTCAGGCGACAATACGGACCTGTCGCTGAACTTCGTCCCCAGGATGAATGCGGAAACGCTGATTGCTGGCTACAGACACATCCTCACCGCTATCTACGCTCCGCGTCAGTACTATGCCCGCATTGGCACGTTCCTGAAAGAGCACCGTCCAATGTTCCACAAGCGTCCTCGCCTGAAGGTGGTTGAGCTTGGGGCATTCTTGAAGTCCATGTGGTACATCGGGGTTAAGGAAAGGGGCCAGCGATACTACTGGCGTTTGGTCATGTCCACTCTCTTCCGGAGGCCGCGGTCGTTCCCCCTGGCGATCACGCTGGCCATCTATGGGTATCACTTCCGCAAGGTGATAGAGGGATATGCCCGGAGGTCAGCCAGGGGCAATGCTTGAGGCCAGGACATGGACCTACTAGTAGCGCATCTCATCGAGGCGGTCTCAGTCCAGTTGCCCGCGGAGGCAGCAGGAGCAATAGAGAGGTCGTTCCTGCAGTAGGCTTGCCTCCGAGAAGCGCGATAGCCCTGACCAAGCGGAGGCACACCCGGCCAGGGCTACCACAAAGCTCGCGGCGAAAACGTCTCTAGGCCTTTTCTGGCACCGGCCGCACGCCGGGGCTCTCGCGCTGCAGATAAGACACCGCGGCGCTAAAGGCACCAACCCATA
Organism: Chloroflexota bacterium; assembly: GCA_040754215.1. Taxonomy (GTDB): domain Bacteria; phylum Chloroflexota; class Dehalococcoidia; order JACPPY01; family JACPPY01; genus JBFMDE01. The sequence goes on along the minus strand of JBFMDE010000048.1, from coordinate 5,300 downwards.
TCGACACCGGCACCAGGACCGCGATGAGGAGAGCGGTCAGCACCCCCAATAACCTCTTCATCTCACTTACTCCCGTCATTAACCTTAGTGTAACCTTAGTATAACAATCGAATCCCCTCTTGTCAATACCCTGCCGGGGACATCCTATGTATGGGACTGTCACCATTCATTAACACATCTTGCTTTTTCAACGGGGACTCGGCGCCTGGTGGTTAACTTGACAGTGAATGGGGTGGAATCTATAATGTCCGAGTTTTATGACTACTTGTTGTGCGGAAGCGAATGCGATGAGGGTCAATGTAGCCCAGCTACTGAAGGAGCCGATGGGCTCCATGCGGCGCCTGGAGGTATCCGACGACGAGGGACCGGGTGTGCGGGGCAACGTCGAGCTGGTGCGCACCGACCGGGGCATCCTGGTGAGGGGAAGGCTGGATACCTCGGTGGAGACCACCTGCAGCCGCTGTCTGGCCCGCTTCTCATGCCCCGTGACGTTGCATATTGAGGAGGAGTTCTTCCCCCTCATTGATGTTATCAGCGGAGCGCCGCTGCCGACACCGGAAGACCCCGAGGACTTCACCATAGATGAGCAACACGTGCTCGACCTCTCCGAGGCGGTGCGGCAGTACGCCCTTCTGGCCCTGCCCATGAAGCCGCTGTGCCGGCCGGACTGCGCCGGTCTGTGCCCCTGCTGCGGACACGACCTCAGCCAGGGGCCATGCTCCTGTGTGCCCCGGGCCCGGGACGCACGCTTGGCCACACTGGAGCAGTTGCTGTCTGACCCAGGGGATGCCCTGGAGAAGGCAGGTAGGTCACGCCGCACAGGGCGGAAGTCCGCTCCGAAATAGAGGCTAGCGAGGATACTTCGATGGCACCACTGCCCAAGAAAAAGTACGCCAAGTCGCGGCAAGGCAAGCGGCGCAGCCACCTTCATGTCGCGCGCCCCGCGCTGGACCGTTGCCCCCAGTGTCACAGCCCGAAGCTGGCCCACCACGCCTGCCCCACCTGCGGCACCTATGCGGGCAGGGAGGTGGTCAAGGTGGAAGCCAAGAAGAAGAAGGGCGCGGCCTAACGCACAGGGTCTCAAGGGCGAGGTCAGGCTTGCTGCGAACCCCGATTTGCGACCTGCTGGGCATAGAATACCCCATAATCCAGGGGGGGATGGCCTGGCTGGGCACCGCAGAGCTGGTATCCGCGGTTTCCAATGCCGGCGGGCTGGGCACCATCGGCACCGGGAACGCCGACTCCGATTGGCTACGGCAGCAGATAAGGGCGACGCGCGAGCGCACGGACAAGCCCTTTGCCGTGAACATCCTCCTGCTTTCCCCATTCCTTCAGGACGTGCTGAATACCGTGGTCGGGGAGCGGGTGCCGGTGGTGGCCTTCGGGGCGGGGAACCCCGGGGCCTACGTGCCTCGCCTGAAGGAAGCGGGGATAAAGGTCATTCCCGTGCTCTCCAGCGTGGCGCTGGCCAGGCGCCTGCAAAGGGTCGGCGTGGATGCCGTGGTCGCCGAGGGCATGGAGTCGGGTGGGCACATCGGCGAGACCACCACCATGGCCCTGGTGCCCCAGGTGGTGAGCGCGGTCCAGGTTCCGGTCATCGCTGCCGGTGGCATCGCCGACGGCCGCGGGCTGGCTGCGGCGCTGGCACTGGGCGCCCAGGGGGTGCAGATGGGCACGCGGTTCATCTGCTCCGATGAGTGCATCGCCCATCCCAGGTTCAAGGAACAGGTCGTCAAGGCTGGCGACCGCTCGACCGTGGTCACCGGCAGTACCACCGGCCACCCGGTGCGCTGCCTGGAGAACAAGCTGGCGCGCCAGTTCCTGGCCATGGAGCGGGCTGGTGCCCCGGTGCAGGAGCTGGAGCAGTTCGGCACTGGAAGGATGCCCCGTGGTGTCATCGAGGGCGACATCGAGGGCGGCTCCCTCATGGCGGGGCAGATAGCCGGCCTCATCAACGACATCAAGCCGGTGAAGGACATCATCCAGAAAGTGATGGCCGAGGCCGAGGCGGTCATTGAGAGGATGGCGGCATTGCGGCGGGGTCAGGACCATGTCTAAGGTAGCGCATGTTTTCCCGGGCCAGGGCGCGCAGCGGGTGGGCATGGGGCAGGACCTTTACCGTGAGTTCGCCTCTGCCAGGCGGATATTTGAACGGGCCGATGAGACCCTTGGTTTTCCCCTCTCCCGGCTGTGCTTCGAGGGGCCGGCGGAAGAGCTGAAGCGGACGGTCAACGCCCAGCCTGCGGTGATGGTGGTCAGCCTCGCCTGTCTGGAGGCTGCCCGTGAGGCCCTCGGCGCTTCCCTCCCCGCTCCTTCCTATGTCGCCGGGCACAGCCTGGGCGAGTATACGGCGCTGGTGGCTGCCGGCGCGCTGGACCTGGCGGAGGGAGTAAGGCTGGTGAGGGAGAGGGGACGGTTGATGCAGGAGGCAGGCCTGAAACAGCCCGGGGGTATGGCCGCGGTGCTGGGCATGGACCACGGCACTCTGGAAGCCGCCTGCGGCGAGGCAGGCGTCGAGGTCGCCAACATCAACTGTCCGGGACAGGTAGTGGTCAGCGGGGCGAAAGGGGACCTGGGGCGCGTGGTGGAGCTGCTGCAGTCCCGCGGCGGGCGCAAGTTCCTTCCCCTGGAGGTCAGCGGCGCCTTCCATTCGCGGTGGATGCGCCCGGCCTACGACGGACTGAGGCGGGCGGTCGATGCCTGTCGCTTCCATCCTCCGAGCGTCCCGCTGGTGGCTAACGTCACCGCCCAGGAAGTGCGCGACGCCGGGTCGGTACGGGAGGAGTTGCTCAACCAGCTATGTAGCTGCGTGCAGTGGCAACGCTCGGTGGAGCACATGGCGGGTGCCGGCGTTTCCACCTTCATTGAGGTCGGCCCGGGGCAGGTGCTCTCCGGTCTCATCAAGAGGATTACCAAAGAAGCGCGCACGCTCAACATCGGCTCCTCCAGCGACATCCTCAACTGGCGGCGATGACCCCTTTCGAAAAGACCGCGTGGATGCTTTGCCATTCTCTGCTTCAACTGCTAGACTTTTCCTAGGAAGTGTTCGTGTATGTCCGGCCCCAGACGCAAGGCAAGGGTCCTGGTCCTCAAGGCGCTCTACGAGGTTGACCTGACCGGCCATTCCATGGAGGCGGTGCTGGACAGGTTGTTGGCCGAGGAGACGCTGCCCGCGGAGGCGGCGCAGTACGCCCGGGAGGTAGCGCAGAGCGTGCTGGGACACCGGGAGCGGATAGATGGCATCATCGCCAGGTGTGCCCCCGCCTTTCCCCTGGGCCAGACCTCTGCCGTTGACCGCAACATAATGCGCCTTGCAATATGTGAGGCTTTGATTGATAATAGGACGCCTGCCAAGGTAGCGATAAACGAGGCGGTGGAGCTGGCCAAGGCCTTCGGCGCCGAGAGCTCCCCGAGGTTCGTCAATGGAGTCCTTGGCTGTGCCTGTTTTCCCGATAGGGCTGGGGCATGAGTGAAGACCACAACCCCCTCTCCGGCGAGGGGGCTTTTTGTGGTAGTATATGCCTCATCACTTGCAGGAAGGTGAGAGACCATGGCGACGATCTATGAGCGACTGAAGAAGATAATCGTTGACCAACTGGGCGTAGAAGAGGACGAGGTAAAGCCCTCGGCCTCCTTCGTCGAGGACCTCAACGCCGATTCGCTCGACCTGGTGGAACTGATCATGGCCATCGAGGAGGAGTTCAGCACCCCGGCGAAGAAGCTGGAGATCCCCGACGAGGATGCCCCCAACATCGTGACCGTCCAGGATGCCATTGACTACATCAAGGAGAAAGGGATAGAGGACTCCTAGTCCGAAGTTTCGGAAGGCCCTGTCCTGCACCAGAGGTCATATGGCAACCAAGGCGGTCTTCTTTGACTGGTACAATACCCTGGCCTGCTACGACCCGCCCAACGAGACGTTGCATCTAGCGGTGTGCCACAGCTACGGCATAGACCTTGACCCACAGCTTGTCAGGGCTGGCATCGCCGAGGCCGACCGCTACTTCTACGAGGAGAACTCCCACTCGCGCGTGGACAAGCGTCCGCCCAGCGAGCAGGTGGAGCTATTCACCCACTATGAGGACATCGTGCTGAAGAAGGCCGGCGCTGCCGTCCCCAAGGGCATGGCCCTGCCCATCTGGATGAAGGTGCGGGACATGGCCAGGGGCTCCACCTTCGTGCTCTTCGACGACGTCCTGCCGACGCTGAAGCTGCTCCGGGGCCGCTCGGTGCTCACCGGCCTGGTCTCCAACCTGCCGCAGGACATGACGCCGCTGCTCACCAGCCTGGGGCTGCTCACCGCGCTGGACTACGTGGTCAGCCCCAAGGAGGCGGGCGTGGAGAAGCCCGACCCCGGGATATTCCGCCACGCCCTGACTCTGGCCAAGGTCGAGCCTGCCGAGGCCATACATGTCGGCGACCAGTACTTCGTGGACGTCGTGGGCGCCCGCGGCGCTGGTATCCGGCCCTTGCTGCTCGACCGCCATGACATCTCTCCCGACGCCGACTGTCCCCGCATCCGTACCCTGGGCGAGGTGGTGGCCTACCTGTGACAACATTAAGCATGAACCCCCTATGACCAAAGCGTTTCCCACCAGCGTCGGGCTGTCATCGCCAACCTCCCTGTCATTGCGAGCGAAGCGCGGCAATCTCATCGTGCCGACCCCTCATCTCCCCTTTATCCTGGCATTGCTGGCTCTCACAGCCCTCCTCTCCCTCCTGCCCTGGGGCGTGGCCCGCTCCGAGACCGAGCCCACCGACCTCAAGAGCGTGCGCCTCTGGGTCTATCCGGAGTACGACGACCCGCGGCTGCTGGTGATGCTCGAGGGGAAGATAGAAGGGGCCTCCCCTCCGGCGACGGTGCGCTTCCTGGTGCCGGCGGGGGCCGAGATGTACTCTGCGGGCTCAATGGACAGCCAGGGCAAGTACAGCGGCGGCCCTCCGCGCCGCAAGCCCTCCGACCTGCCGGGCTGGGACGAGATCAGCTACGAGGTCACCAGCGACACCTTCCGCGTGGAGTACTATCACGACATCATCCAGGGACAGCCGGACAAGACGATAGCCTATGAGTTCCGTACCCTGTACCCCATCACCGTCCTGCTGGTGACGGTGCAGGAGCCGCTCAGGTCCAGCGATTTCGTCGTCGTCCCCAGGGCCCACTTCAACGACAGCGGGGAGGGGTTCAGGTACCACCAGTACAGCTTCCCCGGCCTGGGCAGGGACGAGACGCTCAAGTTCGACATCTCCTACACCAGGTCCGACCCCGACCCCTCGCTGGGGTCGGCTGGCACGGGGGCGAA
>JBFMDE010000047.1:0-13874 GCA_040754215.1 Chloroflexota bacterium | reverse complement strand
GCAAGGGAGAAGGGGGCACCGGAGGAGGTCATCCTGAACACGCTGGAGGCCAAGGGACCGCTGGATCTCCAGGGGCTCGCCATCCAGTCGAACCTCCCTCCGGCCGAGGTGAAGAAGCTCGTGGACTCGTTGCTCCGCGGAAACCAGATACTTATGCTCGGCGACAAGCCCTCCACTGCGGTGTTCTTCTCACCAAGGGGCTGGTCCCGCTTCGGGGAGAAGGCAGCGGGCATGGTCAGGTCGTACTTCGAGCAGTTCCCGCTGCGCGATAGCATACCCAAGGAAGCGCTGCGCACCCGGCTCAAGCTGTCGCAGCAGGCCTTCACCAACGCCCTGCAGCGGCTACTCCGGGAGGGCACCCTGACCGAGGAAGGCCTCTCGGTGCGTCTCGCCGGCCGCGAGGTCGCCCTCACCAGAGCGCAGCAGGCCGCGGTCGAGGGCTACCTTGCCTCGCTGTTGAAGGCCCCCTACTCCCCACCCAGCGACCTGGAACCGGACGCCGAGCTGCTCAACCTGCTCCTGGAGCGGCGGCAGGTGGTCCGGGTAAGCGACAACGTCGTCTTCGCCGCCTCGGCCTACGACGAGATGGTAAAGCGCATCAGCGACCACATCAAGGCGCACGGCAAGGTCGGCCTCACCGAGGTCAAGGACATGTTCAACACCTCCCGCAAGTACGCGGTCTCGCTGCTGGAGTACATGGACCGCCAGGGCATCACCCAGCGCGTGGGCGACGAGCGCGTGCTCAAGTAACGGCACTCAGTCTGAACTTGTGTCCACCATCCGCTGTGCATATAATGCTGTTGTTAGCCCAGGGGACAAGGAGAGTTATTCATGCCCGCTCAGAAACTAGTGGAACTCTACGAGATGCCCGCGTGCGGGGACCCCCGCAGTGAGACCAGGTTCAACCCCGTGCTGCAGGACGTCAGCCAGATGGTGAAAGAGCTTGAGGCGGAGGGGGTGAAGGTCGTGCGCTATTTCCCCAGCGAGGAGGTCACGCCCTTCATGCGTAACCCGAAGGTCGCCGCGCTGATGATGGAGCAGAGGCTCGGCGCCCTCCCCATCACCATGGTGAACGGCAACATCATCAAGGTGCAGTCCTACCCCACCATCGAGGAGGTCCGTAGCGCGCTCGCCGAGACGGCAGAAACACCCGGCAAGAAGGCCTGAGAAACTCAACGGACATGGCTGATATTCTGGACGAGGCAACCGCCCTGATCCAGTGCAAGGAATGCGCCTGGTACAAGGCATGCGTGCTGCCCATGCGCATCAGCGTCGAGGACGTGAGACGGCAGCTCGAGGCCGCCACGCCGGGCCAGGCCCCACTCGATACCTCGCAGCCCGCTGCATACCAGATGTTGGCAGGCATGGTCTCGGCGGCGCAGAACTCCCTGCTCGAGGGCTGCCCGGTGTTCATCAACCGCCTGAGGGCCAGCCCCGGTCTTGCCGAGCGTATCAAGAAGATGATGCGCGAGTGGGCCTCCGAGGACGAAGGCGGCGGCACCCCACACTGACCCCCCTGACGACGAGTCACCATATCACCCATACCTGTCCATAGAGCAACAAGCTCCGGAGGTGGAGGAAAGATGACAGCCATCGAGGAAGTCAGGGCACATCTCAGGAGGCTCAAGAGAGAGGGCCCGGTCAGGACCTCGCTCCCACCAGGAAGCGACGAGCCAAGCTACAACCCCATCGAATGCGCCCCAAGGAAGAAGCTGGAGAGGCTGAGAGACGAACACCTGCGGCACATCGTGGAGTGGGCCTACAGGAACTCCGCATTCTATCGCCGACTGTGGGACGGGGCAGGGGTGAAGCCCGAGGATGTGACAGGATACGGTGACCTCGAGAAACTGCCGGTGTGGAGGAAGGACCAGCAGCGCCAGGACGAGAGGGACCACCCGCCCTTCGGCTCCAGAGCGGTCAAGGAGCTCGTTCCCCACGCGCCGTTGCTGAACCGCTCCACCGGTACCACTGGCGTCCCCACGATGCATCTCTGGGTTCCGGAAGACTGGCAGGTGATAGCCGATGACCGTGCACGCTGGCTGTGGGCCGGCGGCGCCCGGCCCGGGGGAGCCTACGTGGAGTTCGCCCCAGTGGCCAAGGGCTCCCTGGTGCCCTGGATTGTACAACAGGCAGCCAGGAATATCGGACTGCTCTACTATGCCGAGGACATATCCGGATACTTCGCCGACCCCGAGGCCAGCGCCTCCTTCTTCCTGCACCTGGGGCGGTTCTATCACCCCCTGTGCACCTTCATGTCCCCGGAGTTCCTGATAACGATGGCCCTGCAATACCAGAAGATGGACAAGGAGCCGCCTTTCGACGTGGTCCTCCCCGGCGGCACTCCGGTATCCTCGAGGCTGCGCCAGGAGCTGCACTCACACTACAAGAAACCCAGGGGCTTCTCCAACATCATCGGCGCCTACGAGAGTAGCGTGGCCAACGAGTGCTCCTTCTCCGCTGAGCGCGGCCTGGGCCACATGCACGAGAGCGAGGACAATGGTGTGTTCGAGGTGGTGAAGCCCGGTACGAACAAGAGGGTGGGGCCCGGCGAGAGGGGCGAGCTGGTGATAACCAGCTTCCTCAACCACACCCTGCCCTTCATCAGGTTCTCGCTGGAAGACGTCATGGACAACTCCGTCTCCACCGAGCCCTGCGGCTGCGGCCGTACCACCAAGAGATGGCTCAAGCCATGCCCCGGACGGCTCAAGGACATATTCAGGGTGAAGGGCAAGGAGCTGATGCCCTGGGACGTGGAGCTGGTCATCGGGGACATCCCTGATGCCACCATGATATACCAGATAGCGCTGGATAGCTGGGACATGCAGCGGCTCAGGCTCAAAGTAGAGACGCTGCGGAAGCTCCCTGACCCCGGATACCAGAAACTGGTGCAGGATACCCTGGAGAGCAGACTGGCCCTGCCGGTCGAGGCGGAGCTGGTACCCCCTGGCGCCATTCCACCCCCACCAGGTGGCTATAAGGTAGCCAAGGTGCTGGACAAGAGGCCGAAGAGGGCCTAGACCACCAGGCGCCCGTCAGGAGACCATCCAAGGTCACCGCTTCAACGTTGACAGAAGAAGGTTAGCTGTAATATGCTATTACTTAGCGATTGCGCAACTATTAAGAGGTTGTGAAGGTGATCAAGGCAGTTGACAGGTGTGACGTCTGGGCTGTGGACAGGGAGCGAGTTTCCCGGGCGAAGCAGCGTCTCCTCCCCGACGAGGTGTATGCCGCACTGGCAGAGGCCTTCGGCGCGCTGGCCGATTCCAACCGTGCCAAGATAATCTACTCCCTGGTAGAGCAAGAGCTCTGCGTCTGTGACCTCGCCAGTGTAGTGGGCATCTCAGAGTCCGCGGTCTCGCAGCACCTTCGCATACTGCGCACCCTCAGGCTGGTCAAGCAGCGCAAGGAGGGTCGCATGATGTACTACTCCCTGAGCGATGACCACATCCGCCAGCTACTGAGCACATGCCTCGAACACGTAAGACATACGTGAGGCCCTATGACTACCCTTGCGCCAACTGAACCCGTCATCCCGTCATACTATAGGGAGGGCCTCTGGAAGAAGCTGGCCCCGTTCTACGACGTGCTGATATGGCTGCTCCTGCTGCCCCTTGGCGGTGAACAGCGCCTGCGCAGAGGCCTGGTGGACTTCGGCAACCCGCTGCCGGGAGAGCGTGTGCTGGACGTCTGCTGTGGCACCGGCGCGCTGACCGCCCTCCTCGCTCAGCGTGTCGCACCCGCTGGACAGGCGGTGGGCATAGACCTCTCCGAGGCCATGCTCAAGGTGGCTCGGAGGAAAGCGAAGTCTCCTTCTCTTTCCTTCCAGAGGACGAATGCCGAGCACCTCCCCTTCCCCGATGGCATGTTCGACAGGGCGTTTCTCTCCCTTGGCCTGCACGAGCTACCGGAAACTGCCAGAGTCAACTGCCTGAAGGAGGCGGGCCGCGTCCTGCAGCCCGGGGGCGGCCTCTTCGTGCTGGACTTCAACCTGCCCGACAGCAGTCCGGTACGTTCGCTGGTCAAAGGCTTCATCCGGCTGGTCGAGGAAGAGCACACCGTGCGCATGCTGCTGGAACGGACGCTGGCCCCGGAGGTCGAGCGGGCAGGCTTCGTCATCACCAGGCGACAGTTCCCGCTACATGGTGCGGTCGTGATGCTACAGGCGACTAAAAACCACGGGACTGAGGGGAGATGAGCGCTGGGCAGATGATCCGGCCCGTGGTCCTCTACGTGGAAGGGATGGACTGCGCGGACGAGCTGAGGGTGGTCGAGAAGAAGCTGAAGGGCCTGGCCGGTGTCCAGCACTATCAGGTGAACCTGGCGAACCAGAGACTGGAGATAACCCACGACCCGTCACGCCTCACAGCTCAGGATATCATCAGGGCCATAGCCGAAACGGGGATGAAAGCGCGCCCGGAAAGGCGCCAAGCGGAGTCAAAACCCTGGTGGCAGGACAACCGTGTCAGGCTTATTTTTCTCTCCGGACTCCTGATACTGGCTGCCTTCATCTCGGAGCGCCTCGGCCTGGGCGACATGGTGGAGAGGTCGCTCTACGGCACGGCCATACTGGCAGGTGGCTACTTCCCGGCCCGCATGGCGCTGGCTACGCTACGTGCCAGGACGCTGAACATCTACACACTGCTCATAGTAGCCACCGCCGGCGCCCTGTCACTGGGGTTCTGGGGTGAGGCGGCGCTCCTGGTCTTCGCCTACACCTGGGGCGCAGTCATGGAGACCTACGCCGCAGAGAGGGCGCGGAGCTCACTGAAGAAACTCATGGAGCTGGTGCCCCGGGAGGCGCTGGTGCGGAGAGGGGGAGAGGAGGTCTTGCTCCCGGTGCAGGAGGTGGAGGTGGGCGATGTGGTCATCGTCCGTTCCGGCGAGAAGTTCCCCCTCGATGGCACGGTCATGGCTGGCACCTCGTCAGTGGACCAGTCGCCGATAACCGGAGAATCCATCCCGGTGTCGAAGACGCCGGGAGACGCGGTCTTCGCCGGCAGCATAAACCAGCGTGGCTCTCTCGAGGTCAAGGCCACGAAGCTCGCTCAGGACACCACTCTGGCCAAGATAGTCCACATGGTGGAGAGGGCCGGGGCCAGAAAGTCCAGCTATCAGCGGTTCAGCGAGCAGTTCGGCAGGATATACACCCCGGCCACCTTCCTGCTCGCCCTGGCCGTGGCCATCGTCCCGCCCCTGCTGGGCCAGCCCGTCACCCCCTGGTTCTACCGCGCCCTGGTGGTGCTCGTGGTCTCCTGCTCCTGCGGCCTGGCGCTATCCGTGCCCATGGCGGTGCTGACCGCCGTCAGCAACGCCGCTACGAAGGGCATCCTGGTCAAGGGCGGAGCCGACCTCGAGGCAGCAGGCACCGTTGACGTGGTGGTCTTCGACAAGACGGGCACACTCACCACCGGCCTGCCCCGGGTAACCGATGTGGTGCCCCTACACTCTCCGACGACCAGCGTGCTCTCGCTGGCGGCAGCCGTCGAGTCCCGCTCCGAGCACCCCCTGGCCAGCGCCATCCTGAGAAAGGCGAGGGAGGAGGGCCTGGAGGCCACGCCAGCCCGGGAGTTTCAAGCGTTGCCCGGCCTGGGGGCACGAGGCACGGTCGCAGGCAACGTGTACTATGTGTGCAACAGTCGGCTGTGCCAGCAGATGTCCATCTCACTGGATGGGACAGACAAGGAGGTCCAACGACTGGAGCAGGAGGGGAAGACTGTGGCCCTGGTTACCAGCGACAGGGAGGTCCTGGGGATACTGGCCGTGGCCGACCAGCTCCGCCCCGAGGCGAAGGCCGCCATGGCAGCATTGAAGAGGGCCGGAGTCAAGAGGCTGGCCATGCTCACCGGGGACAACGAGACCACCGCCCAGGCCATCGCAGAGCAGGCTGGAGTGGACGAATACCGGGCGCAACTGCTGCCCGAGGACAAGGTGGCAGCCGTCAGGGAATTGAAGAGGGAGTACGGTATGGTGGCCATGGTGGGGGACGGGGTGAACGATGCCCCGGCCATGGCTGTGGCGGATGTGAGCATCGCCATGGGAGCGGCAGGCACCGACATCGCCCTGGAGACCGGGGACCTGGCCTTGATGTCCGACGACCTCTCCAGGTTGCCCCTGGCACTCAACATCAGCCGCAGGGCTATCGCTGTTATCAGGCAAAACATAGCGGCATCCCTCGGCGTGGTGGCCCTGGTGGTCTCACTGGCGCTACTAGGGAAGATAGACCTGGTGCCCGGCCTGCTGGTCAACGAAGGTAGCGCGCTGCTGGTCATGGCCAATAGCCTCCGCCTGCTCAGAGGCTAGACAGCCGACCCATCTATACTCTCGCACCCCGACCGTGGTAAGATTCCAACCGCGCGACATCCGTGCCCAAGGAGCACCAGTCTATATGCCCTCACAGCTTGACTTTCTGCGCTCACTGCCCTACTTCGCCACGCTCGGCGAGACAGAGCTGGAAAGGGTGGAGCGCGACACCGTGGAACGCTCCTTCGAGCGGGGCGAGGTGCTCTTCGTCGAGGGTGAGCCGTGCCGCGGTCTATACGCGGTCAGGTCCGGACTGGTCCGCGTCTTCAAGAGTTCTCCCGAGGGCCGCGAGCAGGTGCTGCTGCTTGCCAGACCCGGGGATAGCTTCAACGACATCCCCGTGTTCGACGGCGGTCCCAACCCCGCCAGCGCAGCCGCGCTGGAGCGCTCCGTAGTCCTCATCATCCCCAAGGAGACGGTGCTCTCGCTCCTGGCAGGATGCCCACCGGCCACGGCTGTGGTCAAGCTCTTCGCCTCCAGGCTGAGACACCTGACCACCCTGGTGGGGGACCTCTCCTTCCGCAGTGTGCTCAGCCGACTGTCCAAGATACTGCTCGACGTCGCCGTGGCCGAAGGCGGCCCCCAGCCCGCTCAGCGGTTGACCCAGGAAGAGATGGCAGCCATGGTAGGCACCGTCCGCGATGTCATCGGCCGGGCCCTCAGGCTGCTAGAAAAGGAAGGTGCAATACGGCTGCAACGCCAGCGCATCGTAGTGACGCGCCCGGAGAAGCTCAGGGAGATGTTATGACAGGATGGTTGCCGACAAAAGTCGTATGCGGCATTAAGGACATAGCCTAAAATGACAGGCGTGCAACCCCGACTCCGGTCGGGGCTGCGAGGACTCTCCCAGACCAGGAGGAACCGAAGTGGGACTGGTATTGCCTGAGGTTAACGGGGACAAGTGTGGCGGCTGCGGTGACTGTGTCAAGCTATGCCCCGGCCACGCCGTAGAGCTGGTGGAGGGCAAGGCGGTCATAGTCAGGCCAGAGGACTGCGACTACTGTGCCGAGTGTGAGGCGTTCTGCACCTCGAGCGCCATCAAGTGCCCCTTCGAGATCGTCCTGGGAGCAGGGGAGACTACAGCCTGAGAGCTGTTTAGCCAGGCATCCGAAAGGACACGGAAGGGGACCACATGGAAAAGGAGCAAACTGCGACGACCGTAAAGAGGTGCATCGTGTGCAAGGGCACCAGCGAGGGGAGGGTGCTCCTCTGCGCCGTGGAGGACGAGAGGGAGGTCTGGGTCTGCACCCGGTGCCTGCCCAGGCTCATCCACGGCCCGCACTAGAAGGAGAGAGTGAGGCATGAGTAAGACGACGCTCGGGTTCATCTTCAGCGGCCTGGTGTATCTGCTCATCGGCGTGACGCTGGGAGTGCTGTTCTACGCCGTCCCCGACACGCTGAGGCTGAAGACGGTCCACGTCCACCTCAACCTGGTGGGCTTCGTCATCTTCCTCATCATGGGGATCGGCTACCACATACTGCCACGGTTCAGGGGCAGGCCGCTGCACAGCGAGAAGCTGGCCTGGGTCGGGTTCTGGCTCTCCAACATCGGACTGGTCGGCCTGACCCTGGTGAACGGGCTGCGCGCCTACGGGGTACTCCCGAACGTCTGGTATGTGCAGGCGCTCTTCGGCGGGGTGCTCACCCTCTCCATCTACCTCTTCATCTACAACATGTTCCGCACACTCGTGGTGCCGGCCGCGCCGACAGCCAAGAAGTAGGGAGTGATGACAATGACTGAAACATCAACCAGGTTCCACAAGGACATGATAATCGGCGACGTGCTGAAGATGCACCCAGGAGCGGTGAAGGTCATCGAAAAGCACTTCGGCAGCGGGTGCTTCACCTGCCCCGGGATGAAGATGGAGTCCATCTCCTTCGGCGCCATGATGCACGGCATGGACCCCGAGGTCATAGTCAAAGAGCTTAACGAGCTACAATAGCACTTGCCCACTCCTTCACAGGGGGATGTCCGATTGGCAGACGTGATAACCGGGGACGCCATAATCAACGACGTCATCAAACGCTATCCGCAGACAATCGCCGTATTCAACGAGTACCGCGTTGACTCCTGCTGCGGCGGTGGGCAGAGCATAGAAAAGACGACGACGCGTGACGGAGTTGACGTAGCCGCGCTGCTGCGGGCACTGAACGAGGCGGTCAGGAAGTCGTAAGGAAGAGGTGGTAGCAATGGCCCAGCCCAACGTTGTCCAGATACTCGAGTCCCAGCAGTTCGATTCGAAGAGATACGTGTCCAGGCTGCTCCACGATTCCGAGAAGAGCAGGGTAGTGCTGTTCTGCCTGGAGCCAGGACAGGTGCTGCCTCCCCATGAGAGCACCTCAGAGGTGGTGTTCTACTGCGTGGAGGGAAAGAGCATCATCCTCATCGGCGAAGAGGAAGTCGTCCTCGGGCCGAAGGCCCTCGTCGTCTGCCCGCCACTGGTATCCCACGGCATCAAGGCCGCGGGGAGGTCTACAGTCCTGGCCATAATCACCCCGCGGCCATCGTAGTGGCTGAGCGCTGTTTCACCACCGAGGAACTGCGTCGCTATAACGGCACGGATGGGGCACCTGCCTATGTCGCCTACCGGGGCAAGGTCTACGATGTCACCACCAGCTTCCTGTGGCGGAATGGGCGACATAGGCAGCATCGCGCCGGCGAGGACCTCACCTTAGCCCTGGACAACGAGGCTCCCCACGGCCGCGACTGGCTGGAGAAGTTCCCCGTGGTGGGGACCCTGGCCCAAGACTAAGGTGGCCGTCCTTCTCGGCAGAAGTGCCCCCGCATCACCTGCGCACGGGAGAGCGAAACCGGGTGCCCAGCCTGCTCAAGATGCCAGTGACGGTACCCCACATCCTGCGCCACCAGCCCCCTCCCATCCCCTTGAGGGAGAATGACCTCTCGCAGGCGCCGCAGCGCCAGACACGGAAGCGCTCGTTGTAGTACACCTTGTCGCTGCCGCAGAAGGGGCAGGTGCTCCTCACCCTCCTGGACTGCTGGGACTGCAGCCGCTTCCAGTAGCTGTCCTGCCACCACGGCCTACCCATAGCTCATCGCCCCGGGTCTGCTGGTAGTATGAGCGGGGCCCCCGCAAAATCGAAGGTTTTGTGGGGTTCTACTCAACGAGCGTTACCGCTACGTAGTAGTATGGGCCTCGGAACGACCTCCCGTCTTCGTCGGTGAACCTCAGGTAGAAGCCGAGGGTGTACGCGCCCAGCGGCTGGTCGGTGCTGGCATAGGCCTTCAGCGCCACGTCTGCGCTGCCCCCGGGAGGCAGCATAACCCTGTTGGATTCGTCCCTGTCGTTGCTTGATGCAGGAAGAGGCCAGGCAGGAAGAAGCCAGGAGGTGTTCGGGTTGCTCACCCAGGCCCCATCCACATAGACGTCCTGATACCAGCGTGAGTCCAGGTTCTTGAGCGAGACGGTGAACCAGGCAGTCCCACCCCGGTAGACCGTGGTGGGGAATACGGCGGTCACCACTATCGGCACCCTCGTCACGGTGACGGAGCCGGACCTGGTGCCTTCGACCTGCGGCGAGGAGGCGACCACCGTGTAGACGAAACTGCCGGCGCCATCGTTGCGGGGCAGGGTGAAGGTGGCACTCCAGGAGCGGGTGGTATAGCTGGGCTGCTGCGCCACCTCGCGCACGCTCGCCTGCCTGGTATCGGAGAAATCAAGGCCGGTCACGTTGAAGGTCACCAGTGAGACCGCGGCGCCTCTTTCCCTTGTGACGACCGTCGCCGTGACGGAGCCGCCCTCGAAGGGCAGGGCCTCGGGGTCCAGGGTCAGCGCATCCTGCTCCCAACCTGTCATGGGCGTTGGGGCAGGAGTTGGCGTTGGGGTTGGTGTCGGCACAGGTGTTGGCGTGGACGTTGGAGTAGGAGTTGGCGTTGGGGTTGGTGTCGGCACAGGTGTTGGCGCGGGCGTTGGAGCAGGGGTAGGGGTTAGAGTTGGCGTGGACACTGGAGTGGTGGTGGCTGGAGTCGGCCTGGGCGTAACCGTGCGTACTGGAGCAGTGGTCTGGGCCGGTGCCGCTTTGCAAGAAATGACAAAGGGCCAGAGAAGCAGCCCCGCAATAAAGACTGCCGTGAGGACGGCTGCGGGCCCATGCACTGTGTGCTTGAATTCCATACGTGGTTATCTCCCGGTCGTCTCGACCTGCACCGGGGATTATACCACGTCGCCTTGACCTCTTATTCTACGACCACAGCGGTCCCGTAGGCAGTGGGGTGGCCTCCCATCTTCTTTATCTTGAACCCGATGATTGCGTTCGCCCCCATCTCCGCCGCCTTCTTCTCCAGGTTCTGCTGGGCACCTTTGGTCTCGTTCAGCACCAAGAAGTTGCTCCTGGCCTCTATCTCACCCACCCTCTTTACGATCGTCTTCCCCGGTACAGAGTCGGTTGTGACCACGACCATGCTGCCACCTCCTTGTCCAGCGTTTGATACCGAAGTATACCCTACAAGCAAGGCTTGTCAAGTGGCCTCAAGCCCTGCACCCCATACGACAGTCCGAAGTTCTTCAGCGTGTTGCCAGGAGGGCTGCCTCAGCAGGAGAGATTATACCAGACATCCGCACAGGTGCTGTTTCTTATTGGCGGGAGCGGATGGGAGTCGAACCCACCCTGGAGACCGCGAGGGCACCCAGCTACGGATTTGAAGTCCGCGGAGCCCACCGGGACTCATCCGCTCCCCAGGCGAGGCACACCCCATCTTAGCGCCTGCTGACGAACGGAGTCAAACTCCGGGTATCACCCGTAGGTCCCCCTCCCTCTAGCTCCCTCCCGCCAGGGGAGTGAGAATCTGGACCCGCTCCCCCCGACTGCCCTGAGCCTATTGAAGGACGGCGGCCATCCTTCGACAGGCTCAGGATGGCGTGTCTGTGAATATCCTCGGGTATCAGCCCCCGCCCCCTTAGCGGGGGGCGGTCTACGGTGCCTAGCCCAGCAGGAAGACTACCGGGAAGTATACCGCCATGGCCACGGCAGCCACCGGCACACCCACCTTTGCCCACTCCCTGCTGCCTATCTTGAGCTTGCCCGCAGAGATGATGTTGGGGATGTTCCCGGGGATGAGTGCGCCGCCCGCGATGAGCAACGCTATCAGGGCGCTCTTTATCTGCAAGACGCTGAGCGCCGGGCCTATCTCCGCCGCGGCGAGGGTGGCATTGTCCAGTATCGCCGAGGTGGAGTTGGCCCAGTACAGCGCCGCCGGCGGTATCTTGATGAAGTAGAGGTCTATCAACGGCTTGAAGCCGCCGCCCAGGAACATCAGCGCCATCACGAAGAGGTACACCTTGCCGGCACGCACGAACACGTGGCCCAGCGTCTCCGGCCTCTCCGGCACCCCCAGCCCCGCCCTGCCATGCTCATGGCGCCCCGCCATCGCCACCGTCGCCAGGCCAAAGGCCAGCACCCCCGGCAGGATGTACCTCCCCAGCAGCCCCACCAGATAGAAGAAGTCGGCATGGTAGGGCTCGCCCTTCAGCTTGGCGATGGCAATCGTTGAGAGCGGCTCGCCCAGCGGGGTGAGCGCAGCCCCCAGCCCTATGGCAAAGCAGCCCATGACCACGAAGCGGACCTCGGCATGGCGCGGCATGTCGGTGGCGCTGACCACCTCGACGAGCACCAGGGCCGCGATGATGGCCGAGATGACGCTGGAAAGCAAGCCCAGCACCACCACCACCAGGAAGAGGAACACCCTGAAGGACAGCCGGCGTATCAGGCCGTGCACCCCGACCCGTATCTGGTGCCGGAAGAAATGGAACAGCAGGCCCGCCAGCAGCACCGCCACCGTTATCTTGATGGGCTCTACCAGCGCCTCCTCCACCAGGTGCAGGCTCCACATGGCCGAGATGGAGGTGGCGATGACCCCCATGAGGAAGAGGAAGGCCTCCAGGTTCGCCTCCACCCTCTTGATGAGGAAGGGGGCCGCCAGGACGACCACGAACACCACCCCCAGCCCAACGGTAAGCCATGTCGTGCTCACGGACTGCTCCCTGCTGTGCCACTACTCAACGGCCTGCTCCGCTGCCCCGACCTGTCGGGGCCTCTTCCTTCTCCCGACCTGGGCGAAATAGGCCAGGCCGATGCTGATGCCGTAGAGGGCGACGAGCGGCAGGGCCACCAGGCTCTGGTTTACCGGGTCGAAGGTGGGGGTGATCATGGCACCGAGGATGAAGGCACACACCACCGCCAGACGCCATTTCCTGAGCAGCGCCCGCGCGGTGACGATGCCCACCTTGGCGAGCAGGAACACGACCACCGGCGTCTCGAAGGCCACGCCAATCCAGAAGAGCAACCGGGTGACGAGCGAGATGTAGCTGCCGACCTTGATGAACGGTGCGGCGATGTCCGCGCCGAAGCCGAGGAGGAACTTCAGTGCCGGCGGCAGCAGGACGAGGTAGCCGAAGGCAGCACCGGCGGCAAAGGCGACCAGCGCTGCCGGCACCATGGAGTACACCAGCAGCTTTTCCCTGGGGTAAAGGGCGGGCGACACAAACCACACCACCTGCAACAGGATGAAGGGAAGCGCAGCCGCCAGGCCGATGGTCAGGGAAAGGGTGAAGTAGGTGCCCAGCATCTCGGTCACCTGGGTGAACACCACCTGGACATCCCCGATGGGACGCAGCAACACGGCGAAGATGCGGTCGGCGAAGACGAAGGCAGCCGCCGTGGTGATGGCTACGGCGATGACCGAGTACACCAGGCGACGGCGCATCTCGACCAAGTGGCCCCTGAGGGTAAGCCTCTCCCCCTCCGGCCCCCCGGCCTCGGCGTGGTCGCTCTTTTCCTCTCTGCTCTTCAGTGGCGGCTGGACCTTTCTCTAGACGCAAGGTGTAATTCTAATATCCGTAGCGGAGTTTATCAAACGGTGTCTATTTGTCGTTGCGAGGAGCCAGCGTAGGTCGGGTTGGGAAACCCGACCTACTTAACTCGGGCAATTCACTAACCCGATGGCCTCTGCTCCGTTATACTATACACTATTGACAATATGTGGTAAGATAGTACGCGATAGGCCAGAGCTATAAACCGAATACGAGAGGGCTGTCGCTTCGCCAGCACATGGTGTGTTGGCATGTGGCGTATACCCGGGAGGAGCAATAGCAACAGATTCAAGCCTACAATCCTTTCCCGCCGGGTGAGAAAGGGCTCGACCGGAAAGGAGGACCGTTAGGGGGATTCCAGTCTGAACCATTGACACAAACCCGTTTACCCGGTGCCTGCCCCGACAGGCCGGGGCAACAATCTCGAGAAAGAAAGGGGGTGATGCCATCGAACAGCCCGAAAGGGGAAGCGAGAATCGAACTCGGAAGACCAAGACTCAAAAGGCCCCCGATGCTCCATGTGAGGGGTATGTGAGGGGCTAACTAGAAACCCCGCCTCCTTCGACCTTGAGACGAGGCGGGAAAGACTAAGGAGGAAATAAGGTCGATGAAAACCAAATCCGCTAGGGTCATGGGGATAGTGATGACCCTGATGCTGGTCGCCAGCCTGGTCATCGGCATCCCTTCGACCGCTAGCGCAGGATCACAAGCATGGACAATAGTGGCCCTTCCCGGCGCCACCGCCAC
>JBFMDE010000046.1:0-14480 GCA_040754215.1 Chloroflexota bacterium | reverse complement strand
TTGACCGCAGTATCCAGCTCCTTCAGGAAGCGGATGTCCTCATCGTTCAGGTATATGGCGACGAACTGGTTGAGCCCGCTGTCGGCATTCAGGATGCGCTCCTTGAAGCCCGGGTACTTGCTCTCCAGGTCATCCAGCACCTGAGCAACCGTTCCGCCGCTGGCATGGACGGCCTTCAATCCGTTGGTCAGCCTCCGCAGCAGGGAAGGGATCTTTACTTCGATAGCCATTGTCAACTCCTCTTCTAGGCGCGGTCGCCCAACCCTTCGCATGAAGTGGCGGGGAAACCGCAGACCCGTTCATAGTCCACCAGGCTGGTGATGGTCGGCTTGTCGCCACAGATTGCGCAGGCAGGGTTTCGGTTCAGCTTGACCTTGCGAAACTCCATCTCCAGCGCATCGAACACCAGAAGCTGGCCACACAGCGAGCTGCCAATCCCCAGGAGTAGCTTGAGCGCCTCCGTGGCCTGAACCGTGCCGATGATGCCCGGCAACACACCAAACACACCGGCCTCCTGGCAACTGGGCACGGAGCCCGGCGGGGGCGGCGCAGGATATAGGCATCGGTAGCACCCCTTCCCCGGCAGGAATACCGTGGCCATGCCCTCAAACCGGTAGATGCTCCCATAGACACAGGGCTTGAGGGCGAGCACACAGGTATCGTTGACCAGGTACCGGGTGGGGAAGTTGTCGCTGCCGTCCAGCACAAGGTCATAGCTGGAAACGATGTCCAGCGCGTTCTTCGAGGTAAGCTGGACCTGGTGTTGCACTACCTGTACATCGGGGTTCATCCCGGCGATGGCCTCAGCGGCCGACACCACCTTGGGCTTCCCCAGGTCATGGGTGTGATGGAGCACTTGGCGCTGGAGGTTGCTGAGGTCAACAACGTCGAAGTCAACGATGCCCAGCTTGCCCACACCAGCAGCCGCAAGGTACATCGCAGCCGGCGACCCCAGCCCACCCGCCCCCACCAGCAACACGCTGGAGGCCAGCAGCCTGCGCTGCCCCCTGCCACCCACCTGGCTCAGGATAACGTGACGGCTGTAGCGCCTGACCTGCTCCTCACTCAAGTCGGCCACGACAAGCCCTCAGGAGGCACAACTCCGAATGATATGCGGTTGACGACCAATATCATCATATTGGTGCAGTATAGTCGCGTACCAGCTGCCTGTCAAGGCAAGGCTGGCTGGGGTGGGCACCTCCGCATATCACTCCCTTTTTCTCACCGTTATGGCCCAGCCGGTCTCGTTGACCAGCTTCACCTCCACGACCTCCTGACCTCCATTGGCCAGGCTCCGTCGCACCGATATTACCCTACTTTTCGATGGGCGTTGAACCCTAGTCCACTTCATCATTCGGCTTCCTTGCGGATGAGCAGCCGATAGCAGCCGCCATCCAGCTTCTCCACGCCAATGATGCGCTGGCCCTCTTCCTTGATGCTGCGCGGCACATTCCGCATCGGCTCTCCATCGTCCAGCACGACCTCGAGCACCCGACCGATGTCCATTTCCTCGAGCTTCAGCTTAGTCCGCACAAAGTTGATCGGGCATAGGACGCCGCGGAGGTCCAATGTTTCATCCGCAGCTTGACCGGCATCACGTGCCATAGAAGTTCCCCCTGCTATAGTACTTCAGACGCTCCTGCGGCGTCCGGATCGCCTCCAAGCCGAGCGGCTCGACGACCTGGTCCACATAGCTGCCGAGCCCCAGCCTCTCGATCGTGACGCCGATGCGCTCCAGGCCCTGGCCGTTCGCGCGGTACCATTCCAGCGTCTTCTCGATAAGGGCGAACACCTGCCCGAGACTGAGGAAGCTGGCCACCTCATAGGCAAAGTATGGGTGCTTGCCGTGCTTGCCGCCGACGCGCGCCAGCCAGCCTGTGCGCCTTGAAACCATCGCGTCCAGCGGGCAGACCTTCACGCAGTCGCCACATTGGTTGCACCTGCCCAGGTCCCGGACCGGGAGGTCACCCTCCATGCGCAGCGCGTGCTCCTCGCAGGCCTTAACACAGAGCCCGCAGGCATTGCAGAGGTCCGGCTTAAGCTCCGGCTCCATCACTCCCTGGAAGCCCAGGTCCATCTCACGGGTGCGGAAGCAGTCTATGGGACAGCCGGAGAAGGACATCTTGAACTTGTGGTGCCCGGTCGGAGTGCCGAAGTACCGCCGGTCCACCTCGGCGCAAGCGCCCTGCGTGTCCGTCAGTCCGTTGGGGTTGTAGGTGCAGCCGGCGCAGGCCGTGGGCACGCGCACGCGGGGCCCACAGGAGGCCACGGCCCAGCCGACCTCGCGCAGCTCCCTGGCGACGTCGTCGAGGTAGTGGTAGTTCACGTAGGGCACCTCCACCGACTGTCGCACCGAGATGTGCACCTCACCGCGCCCGTATTTGTCGGCGATCTCGGCGGCCTTGTGTAGCTTGTCGCTGGTGACTTTGCCGCCGGGACAGCGCAGGCGTACGGTGAACAGCTCCTTCTGGGTCTGCTTGATAAACCCGCCGCTCTTCAGCTCGTCGAAATTGAGCCTGAGCTTGCGCGACTCCTTCCTCAACCCGGCCTTGAGGCCCTCGGCAGCTATCGTGTTCTTGTCTTCCATGTCCCAACTCCTATTGCCCGTTCGATTGGTTTGCCGCGCTTCTTTGCCCCTCTCTCCTCACCCCCCGCAGCCAAGAGAGCGATATCACTGCTACCAGCAAGCCTCCAGCCCCGAAAATTAAGTAGTTGCCTGCAGTCGAGAGCGTGGTGCTCCCGAGGGATTCCGCTAGTTGCTTGAGAGCGGTGGCCACTGCCGCCGCCAGGACGACGCCAGCGAGGTAGAGCCTTATTCTGTTCCCTTTTACGTATACGGTAGCCGACGCCCCTATCCAGGCCCCGATTGCCGCTCCGGAGAGCATGACCAGTGCCGCAAGCAGGTCCACCCGCCCTGCTAAGGCGTAGGTGAAGGCGCCATAACCACCCGAGACCACGATCTCGAAAAGGTCGGTCCCGATGGCGACCAGCGTGGGGACGCCAAGCAGGTATAGCAGGGCGGCCATGCGGATGAAACCCCCGCCCACACCAAGGAAGCCCGCCGCGAGCCCGGTGACCAGGCCCACGCCTATGATGGCCCACAACGAGACCCTGTCTATCCTGGAGCGCGGCAAGGAGACGAAAGGCGGCGCGACTAACCGAAGGGCCCAGGCGCCTCTCCCACTGTCTTGCATCTGAGGTGCGCTGCGCTTGCTCGAAGACCTCCTCTTCAAGTAATCCCTCAAAAAAGCCAGGAAAACTCCTGCCAGCAAAGCTATGTAGACGTAGCGGATGACTGGTCCCGCCTGCCCCGTCCGGTCAAGGTGGAGGACTATGGTCTTGCCCAGCTCGACTCCTGGGATGGTGCCCAGAACCATCAGTCCTCCCAGCTTGAAGTCCACGTTGCCCAGCAGGCGGTGCCTCAAGGTGGCGACGATGGATTTGCCCATCATATGGGCCAGGTCAGTCCCGACGGCGTAGCTCATAGGAAACCCCAGGATGTTCAGCGCCGGAGTCGCGATGAACCCGCCGCCAACCCCAAGGAAGCTGCCCGCGACCCCTACCGTGAAGCCGACGAAAACCACGGCCAAGGGATGGACTTCCACCCCTGCTACAGGGAAGATCATCTGGAATCCCCTTTACGATGTCACCCATGGCTGGCTAACGCCGCAGCAGCCTTAGGACTCGAGACAGCATGCTGACAGCCGCATACGCCCCGAAGGAGAAAAGGGTCATGCCTGCAACCACCACAGCGCCATAGAGAAGAGGGTGGCCTGCAACCATGCCCGAGACCAGAGAAGCGATCTCCTCGTACATACTCTCCACCTCAACCGGTGGTATTACACTGGCACGGATGGCCTGGCTTCACCCGCATCGCTCTTCAATGGCCGCGTGTGTATGCCGCACTCTCCGCCGCACTTGCTGGTGCCCACCCAGCGACCGGCCCGCTCGTTGGCCTCATTGGTGATGCGCGTACAGGGGCTACAGCCGAGGGAACGATAGCCCTGAGCGTAAAGTGGGTTGACATGCACGCCGTTCAGCGCCAGGTACTGCCATACCTCGCGCTCGTGCCACAGCAGGATGGGGTTCAGCTTGATCAGGCCCTTGTCCCGTTCCTCTACCTCGCGGTAGTCAACCCTGGTGCGGCCCTCGGTGCAGCGCAGGCCGGTGACCCAGCAGGCCACGTCCATCTCTTCCATGGCGCGACGCGTGGGTTGGACTTTGAGCATCTCGCAGCACAGGTCGGGAGCGCTCAGGTAGAGCTCTTTGTCAGGCAGGGCGCCGTCGTATTTGAAGACGCGCAGCTCAGGGTAGCGAGCCACCTCCTCGTTCATGAACTGGACCGTCTCCTTGGGCTTGAAGGGGGTGGTGACGATGAAGCCACGGATGTCCGGCGACACGCGCTTCGCCAGGTGCCACACGGCGACGGAGTCCTTGCCCAGGCTGTTGGCCACCACCAGTCGGTCGCCGTACTCCTGATAGGCCTCCCCGATGAGGCCGAGCGAGCGGTCCACCTTCTGAGCGAAGTTGAGGCCGTCCACCAACTCCTTCAGCTCTACAGCGGTCAGTTGCTCCCGATTCATGCGAAGAACCTCCTTTTTACGTCCCGGGCCGTAGCCCGCGTTTTTGTTAAGGGGGCCGAACCCCCTACCACCATACCTTGTTCTCTATGTCCTCACTCAGAACAGCAGCGTCCTCAGTCCACAGCCCTGAGCTGAGGTACTTCCAGCCGCCATCGGCCAGGAGGGCTACGATATTGCCCTTCTTCATCCTCTCAGCCACGCGCATGGCGCAGTGCATGACCGCACCAGAGGATATCCCGGCGAATATGCCCTCCCTCCGTGTCAGCTCTTTGGTGGCCTCAAAGGACTCCCTGGCACCGACCACCATGCGGCCACTCAGAAGGCTCAGGTCCAGCACAGGAGGGACAAAGCCGTCTTCGATACTGCGCAGCCCCATTATCTGGTCGCCTACATCGGGCACCACAGCAACGACCTTGACATCGGGGTTCCGCTCCTTGAGCCGCCTCCCCACCCCCATGAGGGTGCCCCCCGTGCCCAGGCCAGCGATGAACACGTCAACCTCAGGCAGGTCATCCAGTATCTCCACCCCTGTGGTCTCATAGTGGGCCTGTGGATTGGCAGGATTGCCATACTGAAAAGGCATATAGTAGCGACTGTCCTTCTCTGCTATTTCACTGGCCAACTCAATGGCCCCGTTGGACCCCTTCCGTCCGTCGGAAAAGACGACATCCGCCCCGTATACTTTGAGAAGCTGAATCCTCTCCGGACTCACATTGTCCGGTATGACAACCTTCAGCGGGTAGCCCTTTCTCCGGGCTATCATGGCCAGCGATATCCCTGTATTGCCACTGGTAGGCTCCAGGATCACCCTGTCCTTGGTAAGCCCCCCAGAGGCCTCCGCCCGCTCGATCATGTATCTGGCGATGCGGTCCTTCACGCTGCCTGTGGGGTTGTGCCCCTCTAGCTTGGCGAAAATGCGCACGGACATCCCCGGGCTGAAGCGCTCCACCTCCACAAGCGGGGTATGCCCGATAGCATCCAATATGTTGCCTCTGCACTTCCGAGGCATCCTCTCCCCCTCAGTTCGCGAATACCGCTTCACCCGCTCTTTACTCAAAACCAGGTTGCCAGCCGCAAACTTCCCCGTCATCACGCCTCCGCTAGGCCTCACCCAGGTGGTCCCCATACGTCGTCCGATAACACACAAGACAGTCACATCGAGGAGAATTGACTACTAATATCATCGTAATAGTGGGATTATAAAGGCATTGGTCCAACTTGTCAAGGGATACTGACTGGAGCGCCGGGTGCAGTGGACTATGTACCTGAGAGAGTCCTTGGGGTGGGGATGTGGCTGGATGAAACTGGTGAACGGCTTACCGTCGCGGAGGGCGGTCACCAGCCTGGAAGTAGCAACCGTACAGAAGTAGCGGCCCGGACCATAGCTCCTGGAGGCAGCTCTCGAAGTCGCCAACTCGGAGAGAGCTCTTGCCCCGGCCCACCAGCACCCTGTGTCCCTCCTCCTTCAGCCGCGCAGCCTGAAGCTCTGCGCCCCCGGGGAACTTCTCGTTCAGCCTACCATCGGTGCCCACGACCCGCCAGTAGGGCGTCACCGGGGTCCTGCCCGCCTCAAGGTCCTCCTCCGCCGCCTCGGCAGCGATGCGCATGAAAATACCCGTGGTCAAGGGACAGGTGAAGTCGGCGCCGTACTCCCTGGCCAGCCGCTCCCTGACCTGTGTTACGGTGACAAGCTTGCCCTCGCCTATACGTCTCATTACGGCATCCACGTCCAACGGCTTGGGGACGAGCATCCTCCCCTTGTCTGTATCAACGAGCCTGCGCTCTTGTTCCTGTTCCAGCTTTTCCCGGGGTGACTTGCGTTTCTTCATCTGCCCTGACACCTCCATAGCTGCTCTTCAGCCCACCTCGAAAGGATGACCCTCGCGCTCGAAATCAGGCAAATATGAATCCGCTGCGTCCAGCTCCTGGACCCAGCCGTTCCCCAGGCCCAGCTCCTCCAAGGCCTCCAGCACCTCGCCATATTCCGCGGCCGTTATCTTCCGGGAGAGCAGGGGGGCCCTCACCGCGCGGTGGCAGGGGTAATACTGGGACATGATGCTGACGGTCACATCGCGGGAGAGGTGCCGTCTGAGCCAGGTGAGCGACTCCGTGCAGCCAGCCACCCTGTTGGGAAGCACCAGTAGCCGCACCACCAGGCCCCGCCGTGCCAGGCCAGCCCCGTCCATCTCCAGGTCTCCCACCTGGCGGTACATCTCCTGGATAGCCCGTCTGGCATGTCCCACATACCCCACGGCCTGGGAGAACTTCCTGGCCCACACGTCGGAGGCATACCTCAGGTCTGGAAGATATACGTCAACCACGCCCTCCAGCAGCCGGAGGGTTGACAGGGAGTCGTAGGCGCTGGTGTTGTATACCAGCGGGATGCGAAGCCCCATGGGCACAGCCTCCACCAGCGCCCGGACTATCTGGGGCGCGAAGTGGGACGGTGAGACGAGGTTGATGTTGTGACAGCCAAGGGACTCCTGGAGGTAAAGCATGCGCTCCGCCAGCGTGTGACAACCCACCTCTTTCGACTGCAGGTCACGCCCCTGGCTGAGCTGATGGTTCTGGCAATATACGCACCTCAGGGTACAGTATCCGAAGAAGATGGCGCCGGAGCCGCGCTTCCCCGATATGGCAGGCTCCTCACCGCGATGGTTGCAGACAGAGGCCGCGACCGGAAGTCTCCCCGAGCGGCAGAAGCCACGCTCATCTTGGAGGCGGTCCACACCGCACTCGCGGGGACAGAGGTCACATGAGGCCAGCCGCGCCTCCAGCGCTCGGGCACGTCTCTCCAACTCGCCCGAGTGATAGAGGGCGACGTATTCAGGCACTGTCAACGAGACGCTGCTACCAGGCACAAGACTCAATCGCCGTTATGGGGTCTTCAGCAGTCGCTGCTTCTGCTCCGCCAGCGCCTGCTCGTACTGCACGTTGAGCTGGGACAGGGCGCGACCCCACTCCTCCTGGAACTGAGGGTGCGTGGTGACATCCATCCTCAACTGAGGCCCCCGCTGCCCGGGCACCGCCCTCAGTTGCTGACCTATCTTCTGCTCGAAGGCTTGCTTTAGCTGGTTGAAGGTATGTTGCCTGGCCTGCTCGTAGTAGTTGAACAGGGTGTCCAACTGGGCGAAGATGGCCTCGACCGTCTTCTTGCCCTCCTTTACCAGCATGATGCCCTGCTTCGCCCTCGGTATGCTCTCTCGAGAGACAGCACCCGTCGGCAGCACGATGTAGCGGAGGAGCACCTCCAGCACCCCCTCGATCACCTGCTTCCTGACCCCACTGCCCTTGTATTTCATCAAGTCGGCATTGAGGTCGTAGTCCGGCTCTTTCATGAAACGAGCGGCCATTCGGTTCCCAATGGGGAGCGCCTCCATGCGGAGCAACTCCTCAGGGGTAGCCTTGCCCAGCTTCTCCGCCCTCTCCATCGCCCTCTCGTAGGCGCTCTTCATCTCGGTCATCCCCCATCCTCCTTCAAGGACAACCAACCGACAACAACGGCCGTCTGTACCCAACAGATGGTCTTCACAATACAATTGTAGGCCAGCACAGGAACCTCAGGCAAACAGAGGCCAGAGGCGACGGGCACTAGCGGCGCCGTACCGCCTGCTCTACCAGTCGGTGGTAGACATCCATCAACCGACGTGTCCAGGTACCGCCGACGCCGGAGCCGATACGCCTGCCATCCACCTTCGTCAGCGGCATTATCTCCATAATCGAGTTCGTGAGGAAGGCCTCATCTGCCTGGAACAGCTCCTCCAGATTCACTTCCCTCTCCTTTACAGCCATGCCCAGCGACCTCGCCAGCACTACGACATCTCGACGGGTTATCCCTAGAAGAATACCGCTGTCCAGCGCCGGGGTGACAAGGGCTTCCCCAGACACGATGAAGACATTACTGGAACTGCCCTCTGCCAGCATCCCCCGCTCATTCAAGAACAGCGCCTCCTGCGAGCCAGCACGCGCCGCTTCCGACCTCGCAAGTACATTCTCCAGCCAAGAGAGGCTCTTGACCCCGGGCGAGACTGACTGACTGTTGCGACGCTGCTGCGAGACCAGGGCCGAGAACCCCTGCTCGTAGGCTTCAGGAGGGTACGGCACGTGCTGGCGACACACCACCATGACCGTAGGACCAACGCAACTGGAGAGGTCTGGCAGCACCGGCCCTTCTCCTGGCGTCACCATCAGGCGGACCCGTGCCTCCCGCAAAGAGTTGGCCTCAAGGGTCAATCGGCAAGCCTCTGCCAGGTGCTCTGCCGCGGGGAGGGAGGGGAAACCCAGCCTACCTGCCGCCCGGAGCAGGCGTGACACGTGCTCTTCAAGGCGAAAGACCACCCCACAATAGGCACGCATGGTCTCGAAGAGGCCGTAACCATAGAGGAAACCATAGTCGAACGCGGAGACCCTGGCCTCGGAGGCGCTCACCAGCCGTCCATCGAGGTAGACTCGCTCCTTAGCAGAAGTGTCAGGGCCGGACATGGCCTGGCTCCATCTCCCAGACCGGGCTGGTGTAGCCGAGGAAATTCCTTAGCAGGTCGTGGCCGACCTCAGTAAGTATGGACTCGGGATGGAACTGCACCCCCTCCACCACCCACTGACGGTGTCTCACGCCCATTATCTCGTTAGTCTCGGTGTGTGCGGTGACCTCAAGGCAGGCCGGCATCGTCCGGGGGTCTATCGCCAGCGAATGATAGCGGGCGGCGGTAAAGGGGTTAGGCAGCCCGCGGTATACCGTCCTGCCATCATGGAACACCTGTGAGCTCTTGCCGTGCATGGGGATATCGGCGCGCACGATGGCTCCACCATAGACATAGCCGATGCACTGATGGCCCAGGCATACGCCCAGGATAGGTATCTTCCCACCAAACCGTCTGATGACATCGTTAGATACGCCCGCATCATCCGGGTCTCCCGGCCCGGGCGAGATCACGATATGGGAAGGCGACATTTGCTCTATCGCTTCCAGGCCGATGGCGTCGTTGCGGTAGACGACCGGCTCCCACCCCAGCTCTCCCAGGTACTGGGCCAGGTTGTACACGAAGGAATCGTAGTTGTCTATAACCAGGATCATACCACCTCCACCGCCATTCTCGGCGCCAGCCTCAGAGCGTCCATCAGGCCCCTGGCCTTGTGCAGGGTCTCCATGTATTCATCCTCAGGGTCAGAATCATACACTATGCCACCCCCCACCTGAAAGTACGCCCTGCCCCCCTTCACGATGAAGGAACGTATCACGATGTTCAGGTCCATCTCGCCACTGAAGCTCAGATACCCGATGGAGCCGGTATACACGCTCCGCTTCGTCGGCTCCAACTCGTCAATGATCTCCATTGCACGCACCTTTGGGGCACCCGTAATCGAGCCACCCGGGAACGTCGCGCGCAGCAGGTCAACGCGGTCCTTGTCGTGGCGCATCCTGCCCACCACCGTCGAAGTGAGATGAAACACCTTGGGAAACGCCTCCAGCACCGCCAGCTCTGTCACCCTTACCGACCCATACCGACATACCCGTCCCAGGTCATTCCTCTCCAGGTCCACGATCATGATGTTCTCAGCCCGGTCCTTCGGGCTGCTCAGGAGTGCCCGCGCCAGGGTTTCATCCTGGGAGGGGGCTTTCCCCCGCGGCCTCGTGCCCTTGATCGGCCTCGTCTCCACCAGGTCTCCCTGGAGGCGCAGAAACCTCTCCGGCGAGGAACCGACCAGCGACACTTCGTTGAAGCTCAGGTAGCAGGCGAACGGCGCCGGATTGGCAGCCCGCAATCTCTGGTACAGCTCATAGGGCATGATGGCAAGCTCGGTCTCAAAGCGCTGCGACAGGTTGACCTGGAAAATGTCCCCGTCAATGATGTACTCCCTGGCCTTCTGCACCACCCTGAGGTACTCCTCGTGACTGAAGTTGGACCTGAGCCGAAGGCCGTCCCTTCCCACCAAGGCGGTCAGGTCAGCAGTGGGCGCCGCTGGCCTTGCACGTTCGAGCAGGTCCTGTATTTCCGCCACTCGCTCCGCAGCCCTGCGCAGCCTGCACCCCTCCTCCAGTTCCGGAAAGCCGGTGGACACTATGTATGCCCTGCCCTCCAGATGGTCGAAGGCGGCGATGGCGTCATACAGGCAGAGGTAGCACTCGGGAATCCGAAGGTCGTCGGCCGCAGCCGAGGGCAGGCGCTCCATGAAATGGCACAGGTCGTAGCTGAAATAGCCTACGATCCCGCCGTTGAAAGGTACAGGTGAGTCTGAGGAATCGAGGGCGTAGGTCGCCAGCAGGGCCCTCAACCTGTCGAAGGGGTCGCCGTACTCCTCCCGCTCCTCGCCCTGGCTGCTGAGGCTGACCCTGCGGCCCTTGCTCTTCAGCACCAGAAAGGGGTCACTGCCGAGGAAGGAGTACCTGCCCAGCCTCTGCGGGTCCATCCCGCTGTCGAGGAAGAAGCTATACGGCCTGCCCTCGAACAAGCGGAAGGCTGAAGCGGCAGCAAGTGGGGTATGGAACTCCCGGACCAGGGCATGCCGCCCCATCTACGGAATGCCTCCTTCCCTACGCGAGACCAGAGACAAGGTCGGTGACATGGCACAGCACAGAACAGCGAGACGGGCTAGCGATAGCCGCTCCTCGTGTGTTTCATGCGCCTTACCGCCTGGATGCGCTCCTCGGCCATCCTGTCGGCAGCACGCGCGGTACAGGTCCCATCCGACTCAGCGCGCGCGATCACCGTCTCCATTGTGTCGTAGATACGAGCCACCCTGCGTTTGGCCCCCTCCGCGCCATGCCCTTCGAGGTCCAACGCGAGCTGTATCAGGCCACCGGCATTGGCAACATAGTCCGGAGCATAGAGGATGTCCCTGTCGGCCAGCTTTTGTCCACAGCCATCATCAGCCAGCTGGTTGTTGGCTGCGCCGGCCACGACCCTGGCCTTCAGCCTGGGTATGGTACGGTCGCTGACCACACCTCCCAGGGCACAGGGCGAGAAGATGTCGCACCCCACATCGTATATCTCGTCGGGCTCAACGATGGTGGCCCCGTACTGGCGATAGGCCCCCTTGGTCGCCTCCTCATTCGTATCGCAGGCGATGATCTCGGCGCCCTCCTGGTACAGGAGCCGGGCCAGGGCCGAACCCACCTTACCCAGGCCCTGGACCGCCACCGGCCTGCCCTTGAGCGCTCCCGACCCGAAGACGTGCCTGGCGCAGGCTTCCATCACCCTGAGCACACCGTATGCGGTCGAGGCAGAGGGGTCACCGCTGCCACCAAGGTAGGCCGGCAGGCCCACGACGTACTGTGTCTCGGCGTGGACGTATTCCATGTCTTCCGGCGTGGTGCCCGCATCCTCCATGGCCACATACTTGCCGCAGAGCGAGGCTATGAACCTGCCCAGGGCCCGGAACATGGCCTCGGTCTTGTCCTTGCCGGGGTCGCCGATGACCACCGCATGGCCACCACCCAGGTTCAGGCCAGAGACCGAGGCCCGGTACGTCATGGCGCGTGCCAGCCGCAAGGCATCTGTGATAGCCTCATCCTCCGAGGCATAGCTCCACATCCGCACTCCGCCCAGGGCGGGGCCCAGGGTGGTGTCATGAATGGCTATCACCGCCTTCAGGCCGGCGCCTTTGTCGTAGCAGATGACCGTCTGCTCGTGCTCGTAGGACTCCATATACTGAATGATGTTCATCTCATTAGGACCCCCAGCAGGTGCTCCCTGGGCCTGAGTCGCGGCAATTTTACACTCAGCGCCACATTTCCTCAATGCTCTCCGCCGTAGCGCCGCCGCGCCTCCCCGTCCCCAGGTCCAGCTCAGCATAGAACTTCGGCCCGTACTCACGTGTCCGCACCACCACCGGGACGGGCACAGCATGCCCGAAGATGAGCGCCTGCTGTTTGCTCTCCAGCCTGGCCAGCACAGACCTCAGCTCGCCCCTACCGGCTACTCCCGCCAGCACACTGTCCACGTCTCTTTCATTGTCCAGCAGGCAGCATATCTTGGTGCCGAGCTGTGACATCACCTCCTCGTCTATCCCGCTGGGGCGCTGGTCAACGACAAGAAGGGTGACGTTGTACTTCCTCATCTCGCGGGCGATGGTGCCGAAGATGGTATGCGCGGAGGCCTCGGGACTGAGGAAGCGGTGCGCCTCTTCTATAGTGATCACCAGCGGCCTGGGGCCGGGCGCATCCTCCCCCATGGCCCGCTCCGTCCGTTCCCGGTACTGTGCATAGATGCGCCGGCTCAGCAGGTTGGCCACCAGGATGTAGGCGGTGAAGTCGGTGTACCGGCCGAACTCCAGCACCACGTTCACCCCACGGTCGAGGTGACTGAGTATCTGCTGCACCGAGTTCTCCGCAGCATGCGGCGCCAGGAAGGGGAAGCGGCGCAACACCTCCAGGCCACGCCGCAGGTTGCGGTAGGTGCTCTCATGGATGTTGAGCTCCTCGGTCAGCCGCCTGGCTTCCTCGCTATCGCCGAGGCCGAGCACAGTCTCAAGCCAGCGTCTGTCGCCAAACCTGCGCGCCAGCAGATACACCGCCTGGACTGACGCATCCGTGAGGTTGAGCGTCGAGCGCAGCATCTGGATGTCCTCCGGCTCGACCTCGTCATAGCCGATGCGCACGATGAAGTCGGTGCTGACCTTGCGACGGCGGGCGTTCTCCTCGTCCAGGGCGAAGACCGCCACACTCGCCGGGAACAACTGCTTCAGGCCCTTGGCCTTGTAGCCCCCCTCGCTCGTGCCCTCCCAACCATACTCGCTGTGCATGTCGAATACCAGGCTCACCGCTGTGCTCTTCTGGAGCATGCCCACCAGGAGCAGTCGCGTGAGGAAGG
Source organism: Chloroflexota bacterium (assembly GCA_040754215.1). Taxonomy (GTDB): domain Bacteria; phylum Chloroflexota; class Dehalococcoidia; order JACPPY01; family JACPPY01; genus JBFMDE01. Next base: position 1,087 of record JBFMDE010000046.1, on the reverse strand, counting down.
TCTTGCCCGTGCCGCTCTTGCCGAACACCCCATTGGAGCGCTTGACGAGCTCCATCAAGTTCAAACAGACCTTCGTCTCCATGTCCAGCGGGGTGCCGATATAGAACTGCCTCTCGTCTTCCCTGCCGAAGACCAGCTCCACATCGGCCTGTGAGGCCTCGCGCACCACCGAGAAATGCGTCGGCACCGTCTTCACCGGCTGAGGCTCCCCACCACCACCAGCTACACCGCTGAGCGCGAGCAATGGGAGCACGTGGAGCTTCCCGTAGGTGCCGACACCGCGTATCACCCCGGCGAGCAGAGGGTCGGAGACGTCCGGCGGGTTGAGCAGCAGCCGCGGGTCGCTGGACTCCAGGCTGACGTCGGTGACCATGCCGAAGAACCGCTTCCTCTCGCCGGCAACGGTGACATAGCGTCCCACCGCCATGTCCTCGACCGAGGTAGAGGCGTCCAGCTTCACCTCTATGCCCTCGGCCAGAGAGCCGGAGACCACGATGCCCAACCTGCCCCCTTGAGCTAGCTCCAACTCGCTACGCCCTCACCCTCCTGAGCAACATGCTCAGCCTCTGGAAGTCCCCGCCCAGCAGCACCGCAAGCTCTTTGCCAGCCGAGACCAGGAAACGGTCGGGGTCATCCTGGGTCTGAGCGCAGCAGCGCAGGCAAGCCGCTATCGCCTCATCAACCCAGTGGAAAGACTGGTCTGCCACCAGCAACTTGAGGAAATCGGTGGCGCTGCTGAACTCTCTTAGCTCGGCAGCGGAGCACTGATAGACGAAGCCGTGGATGCGGGCCGGCTGTGGCGGCAGCCGCTGGAATAACCTTTCCCCATCACGGTATCCCACCACCAGCGCCCTGAAGTCGGTGCACAGCAGCCTGGCGAGCTGGGGATGGGTATGGAACACGTCCTCGGCCTCCTCCCCGCCCCCGCGAGCGACCGGCTTTCGCCCCTCCTCCAGGCTGCGCGTCTCGGCAAAGCAGACCACGCCGAATATCTCCAGGGGCCTGTCGCCGGTCTTGACCAGGCTGCCCAGCGCGGGCGGCCGGTGCAGCTCGTAGCACTGTGCCACGAAGGAGGCCGTGCTCGCCT
>JBFMDE010000045.1:0-14817 GCA_040754215.1 Chloroflexota bacterium | reverse complement strand
TTGCTCGGGGTGTTGCAGCGCCTGGTGTCGGCCGGAAACACCGTGGTGGTTATCGAGCACCACATGGACGTGGTGAAGAACGCAGACTACATCATTGACCTGGGTCCCGGCGCCGGCGACAAGGGTGGCTACGTCGTTGCAGCCGGCACCCCTGAGCAGATTGCCCAGGAAGGCTCGTCTTCCACAGGCAAGTACCTTCGCCAGGTGCTGGCCAGGCAGGGTGGCCGGTCCCAGGTGCTCGTGGTCTCTTAGGGCAGTCATATGGACAGAGATGCAGCAGCGGACCGAGACAAGCAAGCCCAAAGGAGGTAAGAGAATTGGTGAACAAGGTCGTAGTTACCTTCGAGGAGGCGGTTGCGGACATCCCCAATGGCGCCGTGATAATGGTCGGCAACTTCGCTGGCCCGGGAGGCACGCCGTACTATCTGATAAAGGCGCTTGCCAGGCAAGGGGCCAGGGGCCTCACCATCATAGCCAATACTGCGGGTGGCATCGGACTGACACTGGACTATGATGACCACCGCGTCCTCTTCGAGAACAGGCAGGTGAAGAAGGTGATCGCATCTTTCCCCTTTTCCACCTCTCCCTCCCGTCCCAGTTCTGCGGAGAAGCAGATCCTTGCCGGTGAGGTGGAGCTGGAGATACTCCCCCAGGGAACGCTGGCGGAGAAGATCAGGGCCGGTGGTGCCGGTATCCCTGCCTTCTATACCCCTACAGGGGTGGAGACTGTAATCGAGAAAGGCAAGGAGAGAAGGTATTTCGACGGCAGGCCGTGCCTGCTGGAACATGCGCTGAAGGCAGACTACGCGTTTGTTCGGGCTCACAAGGCAGACAAGATGGGCAACCTCGTCTATCGGGGCACGATGCGGCAGTTCAACCCCATAATGGCAACGGCGGCCAGAGTGACCATCGCAGAGGTGGACCGGGTCGTCGAGGCAGGCGACCTTGACCCCGAGGCGGTGGTGACACCTGGCATCTTCGTGAACCGCATCGTTCAGGTTAAAGAGGACCCCGGATTCCCGCGACGCCTGGAGCGCAGCTTCTGGGTGAGGCAGGCCTAGCGGGCGGGTGCGAAAGGACGGTTGAAGGAGCGAGCGATGAAGGAGCGTCTGAGCCGAGAGGCCATTGCGATGAGGATAGCGCGGGAGCTGTTTGACGGGGCTGTGGTCAATCTGGGCATCGGCATACCCAGCCTGGTGTCGAGCTTCGTTCCCGAGGGCATGACCGTCATCTATCATACGGAGAATGGGGCGCTTGGCTTCGGTCCCGTGGTCGGGGCTGAGGAGATGGCGGAGAAGGCGGACATTGACCTGGTGAACGCCAGCGGGCAGTACGTTACTCCCAAGCCGGGCATGTGCTTTTTCCACCATGCCGAATCCTTCGCCATGATCCGAGGTGGGCATGTTGACATAACAGTACTGGGCGTGCTGGAGGTGAACGAGAAGGGTGACCTGGCGAACTGGATGTTCCCTGGTAGGGGCGTGGGCAACATCGGAGGCGGCATGGACCTCGCGTTCAACGCCAGGAAAGTGATAGCGGCCACTGAGCATACCACCAAGGATGGGAAGCCGAAGCTCGTGAGGCAGTGCAGCGTGCCGCTGACGGCCCCGGAGTGCGTGGACCTGGTTGTGACCGACATTGCGGTGGTTGAGGTGACGGGCAAGGGCCTGGTACTGAAGGAGTTCGCTCCAGGATGGACTGTGGAGGAGATACAGGCTCTTACCGAGCCGAAGCTGCTAGTGGCCCCCGACCTGAAGGAGATACAGCTACTGTAACGGGACGACGATGGCAGGCTGGAGGAATAGGCTTCGCGGAGACCCCCTCCCCTGGTTGCTGGAACCAGACAAAGAGCAGCCGGGCGTTCGCTATTTCACCCTCCGTGATATCCTTGACTGCCCCGAGGATGACGCTGAGGTCAAGAGGGCGCGGACTGCCATCATGTCTGCAGGACCTGTGCCTGCGATACTGGCTGGCCAGGCAGCGGAGGGATACTGGGAGAAGCCTGGACCCGGCTATGTTCCCAAATACCGCAGCACCGTGTGGTCGGTCACGTTTCTGGCACAACTGGGGGCAGACGGTGCTCATTCCAAGGTCAAGGCCGGGTGTGAGTATGTGCTCTCTCACGCTCTCGCCAGGCACGGGGGTTTTTCCCTCAATGGCACACCGTCAGCCTTCATCCACTGTCTGTCGGGCAACCTTGCGGCAGCCCTCATAGACCTGGGCTGGTTGGGTGATGGACGGCTTCAACGCATGCTGGAGTGGCAGGCCCGGACGATTACCGGCGATGGGATGGCCGGCTCCGAGAACAAGGAAGCGGTGGAGCGATACTACAGGTCGAGCACCTGCGGGCCTCTGTTCGCCTGTGCGGCGAATGGGCGCCTTTCCTGTGCCTGGGGAGCGGTCAAGGCGATGCTGGCCTTGAGCAAAGTGCCTCCCGCCCTCCGTACACCGCTGATTCGGGCGGCCATTGACCAGGGGGTCGAGTTCCTCCTGGGCCGGGACCCGGCGGTGGCCGACTATCCCATGGGCTATGCCGGGAAGCCCAGCTCCAGTTGGTTCAGGTTCGGCTATCCCATCGGCTACGTTACCGACGTGCTCCAGAACCTGGAGGTCCTGGCCGCCCTGGGGCGGGCCCGGGACTCGCGGTTGGCCAGGGCCCTGGAGTTGGTGGAAAGCAAACAGGATGGGCAGGGACGGTGGAGGATGGAGTACAGCTACAACGGCAAGACCTGGGCTGACATCGAAAGGAAGGGTCAGCCCAGCAAGTGGGTCACCTTGCGTGCCCTGAGGGTCCTGAAGGCCGCATATCCGAGAGAAGCGGTAGTAGCCCAGGCCGCTGGTGCCTACAACCTCCGTGCGATGACCATCTTCTGTATCTCCGTAGTGCCCTCGCCGATGGTCAGGAACTTGGCGTCTCGGTAGAAGCGGGAGATGGGATAGTCGTTCATCAGGCCGTAGCCACCGTGGACCTGGACGCCCTCGGTGGCGGCGTGCATGGCGAACTCGGAGCTGAACATCTTGGCCATGGCTGCCTCTTTGGTGTATGGCAGGCCCTTGTCCTTGAGCAATGCTGCCTTGTAGCAGAGCAGACGCCCGGCCTCGACCCCTATTGCCATGTTGACCAGCTTTGACTGTATCTCCTGGTATTCAAAGATGGGACGGCCGAACTGTATCCTTTGCCTGGCATAGTTGAGCGACATCTCGAACACGCCCTGCGCCAGCCCCACGCCCATGGAAGCCACGCCGAGCCGCCCTTCGTCCAGTGTTTCCAGGAACTGTCTCAGGCCTGCGCCCCTCTGGCCCAGGAGGTTCTGATAGGGCACCACGCAGTCGTTGAACGAGAGCTCGTGGGTATCCGAGGCCCTCCAGCCCATCTTCCTGTACTTTTTCGAGACGGCGAAACCTGTAGCGCCGGAGGGCACTATGATGGCGCTTATCTCTTTCTTGCCATCCGACCTCTTACCGGTCACTGCGGTTATGGTCACGAAGCCAGTCATCGGCGTACCGGAGTTGGTGATGAAGCACTTGGTGCCGTTTATCACCCACTTGTTGCCGTCGAGCGTCGCCGTGGTCTCGGTTGCCCCCGCATCCGAGCCGGCCCCGGGCTCGGTAAGCCCGAAGGCGCCCAGTATCCTGCCCTGTGCCAGGGGGACCAGCCATCTCTGTTTTTGCTCCTCGTTGCCAAAGCGGTACAGGGGGAGGCCTCCCAGGGTCACGTCGGCCTCGACGGTGATGCCCATGGAAGAGTCCACCCTGGTGATTTCCTCTATCGTAATAACATAAGAGATGGCGTCGTAGCCGCCACCTCCGTACTTCTCGGGGAAACTGATACCTAAGATTCCTAATCCGCCCATCCGCTTCACTATATCGAGGGGGAACTCCTCCTTCTCATCCATCTCCTCAGCGACGGGTGCGTACTCCTTCTCCATGAAGTCCCGCACCATCTTGCGTAAGACGAGGTGCTGCTCGCCTAAGTCGAGGTCCATCTTGACATGCCCCCTTTCATCGTTTTGCCTGTTCGTGCCGTATCGTCCCTAGCTCTCGGTGAATTCTTTGAAGACAAGCACTCCGTTGGTGCCTCCGAAGCCGAAGGAGTTGGAGAGGGCCACCCTCACGCGTGCTTTCCTCGCCGTGTTGGGCACGTAGTCGAGGTCGCACTCCGGGTCCGGGGTCTCGTAGTTGATGGTGGGCGGGATTATGCCCTCACTTATGGTGAGCACGGTGAAGAGCGCCTCGACGGCTCCAGAGCCACCCCAGAGGTGCCCTATCATGGACTTGTTCGAGCTTACGGGTATTTTCCGGGCCTTCTCGCCGAAGACCGTCTTTATGGCGGTGGTCTCCAGTGTGTCGTTCAGCTTGGTGGAGGTCCCGTGGGCGTTGATATAGTCCACTTCTTCCGGCGGTATCGCGGCATCGCGCAGCGCCAGTCTCATGCAGCGTGCCGCTCCTTCCCCTCCGGGTGATGGCGAGGTCACGTGGTAGGCGTCGCAGTTGGCCCCGTATCCGATGACCTCGGCATGGATGCGGGCTCCGCGTCTCAGTGCATGCTGTAACTCTTCGAGGATGAGGGTCGCGGCGCCCTCACCGGTGACGAACCCGTCGCGGTTGGCGTCGAAGGGCCTGGAGGCCTTGGCCGGTTCATCGTTCCGTGCGGAGCAGGCGTGCATCAGCCCCAATCCGTGCAAGAACAGTGGCGTTATCCCCGCTTCGGCACCGCCCGAGATCACGAGGTCCGCGTCGTCGCGCTGGATAAGCCTGCAGGCATCCCCGATGGCGTGAGCGCTGGCGGCGCAGGCGGTGGTGGGGGAGAAGTTCGGCCCCTTGGCACCGAACATCATGGCAACCTGCCCCGAGGCCATGTTGGTGAGGAACTGGGGGATGAAGAAGGGCGATATCTCGTTTGCCGCGCCATCGAGGAAGAGCGCCTGGCTGCCTAGCAACGACTGGAGGCCACCGGCAGTGGTGCCGACTACCACTCCTACCCTCTCAGCCTCCCCGGCGGTGATCTGGAACTCCGCGTCCTCGAGGGCCATTCTGGCTGTCGCCAGGGCGAAGTGCTGGTAGCGGTCGGTCCGCCGGGCCAGCTTCCTGTCCATGAAGTCCTCGGGGTCGAATTCCTTCACCTCGGCGGCAATCTGGATGCGCAGCTTTGAGGGGTCGAATCGTGTTACCCGGCCTATGCCGGATACTCCGGCGCATAATGCCTTCCAGCTCGGCCCGATACCGACCCCGAGCGGGGTGACAACCCCCAGGCCGGTGACCACCACCCTTCGCTTCACGTTAGCTGTCTCCTCTCCGTTTCATGGCGTCGTGTTCAGGAAGGCCATGACGGGTGCTCTCATGCAGTGCGTGCTTGCAGGTTGAGGACGGCGAGCAACCCGGCTATGCTCTTGGCATCCTCGATCTCTCCGGACGAGATGAGCCTGGCGGCATCGCTCAGGGGGATGCGGAACACCTCTATCTCATCGGTGTCCGAGGCGTGGAGCGGGCTGCGCTCAAGCCCTGTGGCGAGGTACAGATGCAGGTACTCGGTACAGAAGCCAGGCGCAGAGTAGAAGCCGCCGAGCCTCAGCAGGTTACGGGGAAGATACCCTGTTTCCTCGCGCAGTTCACGACGGACACAGTCGTCAGGGGTCTCTCCGGGTTCCATGCCACCGGCCGGTATCTCCAGTAGCTCCTTGCTTACTGCACTCCGGTGCTGTCGTACCAAGAGGGCGTTTTCACCCTCGTCCAGGGCGACTATAGCTACTGAATCAGGGTGGTCTACTATCTCGCGGGTGGTTATCCTGCCGCCGGCTTTCCTCACCGTGTCCACGCGCAGGCTCAGTGTGCGCCCCTGGTATAGCGTCTCGCTGCTTAGCCTCAGTGGCCTTTCCGGGCTGTGCATCCTTGCGGTGAAGCCTTTCCCATGCCCGCGAGGTTGGAGGAGAGCTCTTGCGCTATGGCCGGTCGTAGACCATGGCCGCTTCATCACAGTTGGGGAACTTGGGGCAGCGGTAGCACTCGCTCCAGACCTTGCGTGGCAGTTCCATCTTGTCCACTTGCTTGAAGTTGGCCTTTTCGAAGAAGCTGGGCTTGTAGGTGAGGCAAAACAACCTGGGAATGCCCAGTTGCCCGGCTTCATCAAGACATGCCTGGATAAGCATAGAGCCGAGGCCCAGCTCTTGTCTCTCTGTGTTCACAGCCAGCGACTTTATCTCTGCCAGGTCTGACCAGCTTATGTGAAGGGCGACGCAGGCGATGACCTCGCCGTCTTCCCGGATGATGTAGAAATCGCGGAGGTTTTCATAGATCTCACTCAATGCCCGCGGGAGCATCTCGCCCTTCTCGGCGAAGCTGTTGATCAGCTTGTGGATCTGTGGTACATCCGCGATCCTGGCCTTTTCGACCTTCAACCTGACTGTCAACGTACCGGTTCTCCACGCAACCTTTGAGTGAGTGAGCCAAAGAAGTACACGGGTGGGTGAAGCCGAAGGAGCCTCACCACGCTCTCACTGAGGCACACTGTGACCTCCTCGCCACTGCTGAGGGATGTCTCTACCTGCCCATCAATGCTCAGTATGGCCTGGTGGTCCGTGGTTACCTTGAGTCCTATTATGGCACTTGCGGGCAGCACCAGGCAATGGGCAAAGGATAGATGTGGACAGATGGGTTGGAGGAGGATATCCCTGGACTGGGGATGCAGGATGGGCCCCCCTGTGGCGAGAGAGTAGCCGGTGCTGCCAGTGGCAGTAGCTACGATGACGCCATCGGCCCGGTATTCTGTCAGCGTCTGGCCGTCTATTCTGGCCTCGATGCGAATGATACGTAGTGCACTGCCCCTCCCTATCACAACGTCATTCAATGCCTGGAACTGCTTTGGGCTGTGTGATGTCCTGGCGCTGATCATCGCCCTGACGTCCGTCCAGCCCTGGCCGGACAGCAGGCCTGGCAGCTTTTCAAAGGCTTCAGCGGCTGTGAGCTCTGTCATAAACCCCAGCTTGCCCAGGTTTATCCCTACGATGGGTATTCCCCAGGTCGCTACCGCCCTGGCAGCTCGCAGCAATGTGCCATCGCCACCAACGCTGACCACGAGTTCCGAGTTCGGCGCGTTCTTCCTGATCTCCTCCTCCTGTGCTGCAGCACATCGCCACACAGCGGCATCGGCCTGCTGCAGGAACCGCTCCAGGCTGGCAGCGAAATCCTTAGCGGCAGTCAGCCTTCCATGGTAGATGATGCCGATGTTCCTGTATTTGGTATTCATCGCCTCATACAGACATAAAGTGATATGTGCGCAGCCAGCACCGCATCGCCTGTAGCTGCGCACATGCTCAAATATGCCTCTCGGGGGCCGCCAACCGGCCCGTCACTGCCCTCACCTGGTGCACATTGCTTTATGGCTTGCAGGAAGGTATCAAGCTTAGCACTCGATGGTAGCGGCGACCGCGCCGGAGGAAACGAACTGGCCTGCAGTGACCTTGACTTCCTTGACCACTCCTTTTACCGGAGAGAGGATCGGGTTCTCCATTTTCATGGACTCCAGGACGCACAGCACATCGCCCTCGTTGACCTGTTGTCCAGTTGAAACTGCTACGCTCACGATCTTGCCTGGGATGGGGATGTCAACGGTTTCTAGTCCCATTGCTCTCCTTTCTTCCGGGGCGTGTCGCTTTCAAGGCGTGCCGTATCTATGTCTGTTGGCGGGTGATTATAAACAACCCACAGTAGGTTGTAAAGGCATGACCCAGCGTGGCTGCTCATAGTAGAGTGGACCAGTTTACCCAGGGGCACAAGGGACTGACATCTGACCTCAGTTGTGTGTCAGTGAGCCGAGTCTAGGGACTTCTTTCTCCAGACAGCGCCTCCGCCTGAAGGACTGGGCGAGCGACGAGTTTGTCATCGACCAGGTCCACCAGGACCGTCTGGCCGGGGTGGAAATCCCCGCGCAATAGCCCTTCTGAGAGTGGGTCCTCAACCATATCCTGTACAACCCTGCGTAGCGGCCGCGCACCGAAGGCCGGGTCGTAACCCTTGGTTGCCAGCAATTCCTTGGCTGCCTCGGAGACCTCGAGCTTCATATTCTTCTCGGCCATGTGCTTGGAGACCTGACGTAGCATGAGGTCTACAATCTGCCTGATGTGTTCCTTGGTGAGGGCATGGAATACGACCACGCCGTCAATACGATTCAGGAACTCCGGCCTGAAGGTCTTCTTGAGTTCGCCCAGGACCCTGTCCTTCATTTTCTCATACTCTGCCAGTCTGGCCTTCTGCTCATCTGCGCGCACCGCAAAGCCAAGCGTCATGTCCCGCTTGATCAGCTCGGCGCCGATGTTACTGGTCATGACGATGATGCTGTTGCGGAAGTCGACACGTCTCCCTTTGGCATCTGTCAGGTGGCCGTCGTCGAATATCTGCAACAGGATGTTGAACACGTCCGGGTGTGCTTTTTCGATCTCGTCGAGCAGGATGGTGCAGTAGGACTTCCGCCTCACGGTCTCGGTGAGCTGTCCGCCCTCTTCATATCCGATGTAGCCCGGCGGGGCACCGACGAGGCGAGCCACGGCGTGACGTTCCATGAACTCGGACATGTCCAGGCGGATCAGGGCTTCTTCGCTGCCGAACATGAACTCGGCAAGGGCCCTGACGAGTTCGGTCTTGCCCACGCCGGTGGGGCCGAGGAAGATGAAGCTGCCGATGGGACGCCGCGGGTCCTTCATGCCGGCACGGCCACGGCGTACGGCCTTGGCCACGGCAACTATGGCCTCATCCTGGCCTATGATGCGGCGGTGCAACACCTCTTCCATCTGGAGCAGGCGGCTGGATTCATCCGTACTCAGGCGAACCACGGGGATGCCTGTCCACATGCTGGCAATTTCACACAGGTCCTCGGCAGTGACCGTGGGCCTTTCCTGTTCGCGCTCTACCTGCCATTCCTGCTCAGCCTTCTGGATCTTCTCCATGAGTTGGAGCTCGCGGTCGCGGAGTTCGGCTGCATACTCGTATTGTTGGTTCTGGATGGCCGCTTCCTTGTCGCGACGCACGCTCTCCAGCGCTTTCCGTGCCTCAGCAAGGCCTATGGGTATTGACCCCCGCTTGATGCGTACCATTGAGGCTGCCTCGTCTATTAGGTCAATAGCCTTGTCGGGTAGGAAACGGTCGGGTATATATCGCGAGGCGAGAGAAGCCGACATCTGTAGTGCTTCGTCGCTGATGATAACGCGGTGATGCTCCTCGTAGCGGTGCTTTATCCCGCGTAGTATCTCCAGGGTCTGCTCCATGGTGGGCTCTTCCACCAGCACAGGCTGGAAGCGGCGCTCGAGAGAGGCGTCCTTCTCAATGTACTTGCGGTACTCGTCCAGGGTAGTGGCTCCGATGCACTGGATCTCGCCGCGGGATAGCGAGGGCTTGAGTATGTTGGCTGCATCCACGGCACCCTCTGCTGCGCCAGCGCCGACGATGGTGTGAAGTTCGTCAACGAACATGACGCAGTTGCCCGCCGTCTTCATCTCATCGAGTACCTTTTTCAGCCTCTCCTCAAACTCGCCCCGGTATTTGGTTCCAGCTACCAGCAGCCCGATGTCCAGGGTGATCAGGCGCTTGCCCTGCAATGTCTCTGGAACATTCCCGGCCACGATACGGTGTGCCAGGCCTTCCACGATGGCGGTCTTGCCTACTCCAGGTTCCCCGATGAGCGCTGGATTGTTTTTGGTGCGGCGGCTGAGTATCTGTATTACCCTTTCGATCTCGCGGGTGCGCCCGATAACCGGGTCCAGCTTGCCAGCACGTGCCGCTGCGGTGAGGTCAACTCCGAGCTGGTCCAGGGTAGGAGTGCGGCTGGTGGACCTTGCCGTTCCGTGCGCCTGCGGGCTGGTCTGACTGAGGAGACGTACAGCTTCGGCACGAACGCGCTCCAGGGTGACCCCAAAGCTCTCCAGCACCCCGGCTGCCACGCCTTCCCCCTCTCTCAGTAACCCCAGAAGGAGGTGTTCGGTACCGATGTAGCTGTGGTTGAGGCGCCGAGCCTCGTCTACAGCGAACTCGATAACCCTCTTGGCTCGCGGGGTCAAGCCGAGTTCGCCGGTGCTGGGTTTCTCCCCCCGTCCCATTATGAACTCGACGGCTGTCCTGACCTTACTCAGCCCTACCCCCAGGTTCACCAGGATCTTGGCACCGAGGCCGTCCTCTTCGCGCACCAGCCCCAGGAGGACGTGTTCTGTGTCTATGTAACTGTGGTTGAAGCGCTGCGCCTCTTCCTGAGCCAGAGTGAGTGCGCGGCGTGCTCTCTCGGAGAACTTCTCGAATCTACTGGACATAACTCACCAGCATTGGCTTCCGCTGTGGATTAGACCCTCCTGTACCCAGCTTGAGAGTATTATAAGTTATGAACCACCCAACGTCAAAGAGAGTGAAGATGCCTGGTTGCGGCTTGGGGGCGGTTGTGGTATACTCTTGGCAGATACCCGGACAAGGGAGCTTTCTTGAGAAGTGGGTCCAAGTAACCCACTTTTTTGTTGCTGGAGGATGCTGAGAAGCGGGAGGTCTGACCGGTGTTATGAAGACTGACTTTATGCTCGCTATCACGCAACTGTCGGCGGAGAAGCACTTGCCGAAGGATGTGGTTCTCTCTGCCGTTGAGACTGCTCTGGTATCGGCCTACAAGAAAGGTAACCTCTTCGGCCCGACACAGAACATAGCGGTCAAGATACACCCGACCTCGGGAGAGGTGAGGGTCTACCTGCGCAAGGCCGTGGTCGAGGAAGTCTCAGACCCGAAAAACGAGCTTTCGCTCTCCGAGGCCCGGAGGCTCAATGCCAGCGCCGCTGTCGGGGAGACGTTGGATATCGAGGCTACCCCTCAAAATGCGGGGCGCATTGCGGCCCAGACAGCCAGGCAGGTGATACTACAGCGGCTCCACGAGGCGGAGCACAATGCCGTCTATGAGGAGTACTCTGGCAAAGAGGGTGATGTGGTCACGGGCACGGTGCAACGTGTAGAGCCCAGACAGGTGCTGGTGGATGTGAGCAGAGCTGAGGCTATCTTGCCCGCTTCGGAGCAGGTGAAGAACGAGCGCTATCGTGTAGGGCAGAGACTACGCGTGTATGTGCTGGAGGTTTCTCGTACCAGCCGTGGGCCCCAGGTGGTGGTGTCTCGGGCACACCGCAACTTGCTGCGTCGCCTCTTTGAGCTGGAAATACCGGAGATATACAATGGTGCTGTTGAGATCAAGTCCGTGGCCCGGGAGGCAGGTCAAAGGAGCAAGGTAGCGGTTGCGGCTCGCCAGGAGGGGGTAGACCCCGTGGGGTGTTGCGTTGGTCTGAGGGGGATCAGGATACAGAGCATCGTGAATGAGCTCAACGGGGAGAAGATTGACGTCGTCCAGTGGCATCCTGACCCCGCAGTGTTCACCTCCAATGCCCTGAGCCCGGCCCAGATAAACTCGGTGGAACTGAACGAGGCGGAGCGGACGGCTACCGTCGTGGTGCCCGACAGGCAGCTTTCACTGGCGATAGGTAAGGAAGGCCAGAATGCGCGGCTGGCGGCCAGGTTGACCGGGTGGAGGATAGACATCAAGAGCGCCAGTGCCGCTGAGGCTAAGAAGGCCGAGGAACTGGCCGCAGCACAGAAGCCGGTGGTTCTGGTCGAGGCGGAGAAGGTGGTAGCCGAGGCCCCTGTAGCGGAGGGAGCGGGCGAAGGGCTCGCTGAAGCAGAGCTCGGGAAGGTGGTTGGGGTTGGCGCAGAAGAGGCCGTGCCTGCGACGCCAGTGCCGTCTGTACCGGAGGAGACGCCAAGTCCCGCGCTCCCGGCTGCCGTGGAGAAGGGGCTGGCTCCTGAAGAGGAGGTCGTGCAACCAATACCCCTGGAAGTGGCGTTGTCTGCTCCGGGTATCTTCGCACCACCGAGGCCTGTGCGTGAGTCTGCTGAGCCACGGCAGATCAGATTTGCCGAGGATGTGCTTCAGAGAGTGGGTCCAAGGCCCAAGAAGGGCAAGAAGGGTAAGGAAGGGTCGGGGCCTGATGCCAAGGGCAAGAAGGCGAAGCGAAGCAAGGTGGGCTACTCTGAGCCTGGTGAGGAGGAACAGACGAGTGTCTAGTTCCTCTCCCTCGGTTGAGAAGCGGGTGCCTCAGCGTACCTGTGTCGGCTGCCGGCAGGTGATGCCCAAGCATAGGCTGGTGCGACTTGCGCGGACTGCTGATGGGGGGGTGGTTGTAGATAGGTCTGGGAAGGAGTGTGGACGGGGCGCATACATGTGTGCAGAGCACTCCTGTTGGATAGAAGGGATCGCCAGGGGACGGCTGGAGCGCGCGTTGCGCGTGAAGCTCGACAGTCGGACAAGGGAGTCAATTGAGGCGTATGCTGCTGCCTACATCGCCAGGGAGGTCTCCGCATAGGAATTATGAAGGGAAGTACACCTGAGAGCGCGGGCGTTGGTGATATGAAGGCGGCTGCTGAGTCGAGGAAGTCAGTGGCTCAACCTGCGGCGCAGCAGGTAGAGTTGCCGGACTCGATAGCCGTTCGGCAACTGGCCGATATTCTGGGCAGGACTCCCATCGAGGTCATCAAGCAGTTGATGCGGAGCGGGGTCATGGCGAACATCAACCAGGTCGTTGATTACAAGGTCGCGGCAGGTGTCGCGGCTGCGTTCGGATATCAGGTTAGTCAGCGTGTCAAGGCAGAACCGCGGCCGACCACGGGGGCGAGCAAACGGGCAAAGGAACTCCTGCACGGAGAAGAAGCCGAGAAGCTTCAATTGCGTCCTCCGGTGGTGACCATCCTGGGGCATGTAGACCACGGCAAGACGACATTGCTGGATGCCATCCGCCAGAGCAATGTGACCGCCAGGGAGGCGGGTGGGATAACCCAGCACATCGGGGCTTATCAGGTTGATGTGGATGGCCGAAAGGTCACCTTCTTGGATACTCCAGGCCATGAGGCTTTCACTGCCATGAGGGCAAGGGGGGCACAGGTTACTGACATCGCTGTGCTCGTAGTGGCTGCTGACGATGGTGTCATGCCGCAGACGGTGGAAGCCATAGACCATGCCAGGGCGGCCGGAGTGCCCATAGTGGTCGCCATCACCAAGATGGATAAGCCTGAGGCTGCGCCGGAGCATGTGAAGCAGCAACTGGCTGACCATGGAGTTATCATCGAAGAATGGGGTGGCGATGTGGTGTGTGTCCCTGTCTCGGCCAGGCAGAAGAAGGGTATCTCAGACCTGCTGGAGAACCTGCTTATCGTGGCCGAGATGTCGGAACTGAAGGCCAATCCCGACCGGCCTGCGGTGGGCACGGTTGTTGAAGCGGGGATGGACAAGGGTAGAGGGCCGCTCTCGACCGTGTTGGTCCAGAATGGCACGCTCAGGCTGGGTGATACAGTGGTTGTGGGCTGCACATATGGGAAGGTCAAGGCCCTTTTCGACGACAGAGGGAAGGGGTTGAAGGAAGCCGGTCCAGCTATGCCGGTGAGTATTATGGGGTTGAATCAAGTGCCCCAGGCTGGTGACGCCCTGGAGGTTGTCTCCGACGAGCGTCAAGCGAGGATGCTGTGTGAGCAGCGGCAAGCCGAGAAGGAGAGGGCCCGTGGTGAGTCTCGCCAGGGTGTAACCCTGGACAATATCTTCGCACGGATCAGCGCCGGACAGATAAAAGAGGTGGCAATCATCCTGAAGACCGATGTCCAGGGTAGCATTGAGCCGATCAGGACCTCTCTGGAAAGGCTGGAGGTGGATGGAGTCCAGGTGAAGCTGATTCGTACTGCCACTGGAAGCATCACCGAAAGCGATGTCCTGCTGGCCATGGCTTCCAAGGCCATCATCGTCGGATTCAACAGCCGTCCTGAGCCAGGGGCGCGGCGCATGGCTGAGCTTGAAGGTGTGGACATCAGGCACTATAACGTGATCTACAATCTGGTGGACGATATGGGTAAGGCCTTGAAGGGCCTGCTGGAGCCCACCTACGCCGAGGTTGTTGAAGGGCGTGCCGAGGTCCGGGCGACGTTCGGCTCTGGCAAGAACGTGAAGGTCGCCGGCGTTCACGTCAGGGAAGGCAAGGTCACGCGGGGCAGCCTGGCAAGGGTCCTGCGGCAGGGGAAGAAGGTCCATGAGTCTCGAGTTGCCTCCCTGAGACGCTTCAAAGAGGATGTTACCGAGGTCAACACAGGTTTTGAGTGTGGCGTGGGGGTCGAAGGCTTCAGCGACTTCCAGGTCGGTGACGTCATCGAGTTCTACAGAAAAGAAAGGACTTCCTAGCAACCGACAGGGTGAGGACCTTTCCTGAGGCAATGTGTCATGACTCATCGCATGCCGAAGGTCAATCACCTCATCCAGCGTGAGCTGAGCGAGCTGCTGCGGCGTGAGGCCAAGGACCCGCGCCTCACCAGCATGATGACAGTCACTGCAGTTTCCACCTCCGCCGACCTGAGCCGTGCCAAGGTATTCGTCAGTATCATGGGGGCGGCTGAGGAAAAGAAAAGGGTGCTGGACGGCCTGAGGGCAGCCAGCAAGTTTTTTCGCAGGGAGCTGGCTGCACGCCTGTATCTGAGGCGTATGCCGGAACTGGACTTCTGCCAGGATGATTCTATCGAACGTGGCGCTCACCTGCTGGAGCTCATTGACAGGGCTGTCAAAGGGGAGGACGCCTGAGGCGTAGTCTGGGGACGAATTACGACCTCGTCGCAGCCTGGCCTTCTGTTCCCTGACCATCGCGGTTTCGAACGTGCAAGCGTGGACGGCATACTCAACATCAACAAGCCTTCTGGTAGGACATCCTTTGATGTGGTGGCATTGGTCAGGAGGCTTACTGGCTGCCGCCGGGTTGGACATGGCGGAACGCTAGACCCTGA
>JBFMDE010000044.1:0-14981 GCA_040754215.1 Chloroflexota bacterium | reverse complement strand
GATGCCCAGAACTTCGGCTCCGAGTGACACGACGACGGAAGAGCAGTATCTATAGTTAAGAAGTAGCCAGACGGCCAACTCGCGTTTCCGGCCGAGTTCGACTCTCCTGTGTGCCCACCCGAGGATGGCCAGAGGGGGTCGGCCGCTTCTGTGGTATAATCTCTCGCATTTACCGTCATCCCCTTGGATTGCCGTTTACCTGAGACCAGCAGGGACGGCAAAGATGGATAATGAAGCTACCTAACCGACATAGAGCGGTTGTCCCTCGGGCCAAGCTAACTGAGTACCTTCTCTCCACGTCACACCCATATGGCCGGCATAAGACCGCCTTCTTTACCCGTTTCGGCTTCGACCGCGAATCGTGGGAAGTGCTGGCCTCCGCTCTATTGGCGCATGCTGATGAACACGAGGTGGCCAGCGCTGATGACACCCAGTTTGGGATGCGCTATACTGTGGAAGGTGGATTGAGAGCACCGGATGGTCGCACGCCGAATGTGCGGGTCGTCTGGTTTGTAGAGAAGGGGGATGACCGGCCACGGTTGATAACGGTCTATCCTGTGGGAAGAGGTACAGATGATTAAGGAACTTGATAGCGTGGTCTTGACCGATGACCTGCCTGAGCGTAGCCTCAGGAAGGGTGACGTCGGAACAGTCGTGCTGGTACACAGCACGGAAGGGTACGAGGTGGAGTTCATGACGCTTGGCGGCGAGACCTTGACAGTGGTGTCCCTGACAAAGGAACAGGTACGGCCTGTCGGCCGGCGAGAGATCGCTCAGGCCCGCGCCGTCTAGCAGCCTACAGGAATGGTGGATGAGGCAAATGCTATATCTGCTTGGCCTTGTTCCACTAGAGGCCTGCCCATGACGAGGTAAATAAGAAACTCGCGTTTCTGGCCGGGTTCGACTCTAGGCCGTCTCCTGTAGCTCGAACCTGTAGTTCTCTATCACCGGGTTGGCCAGGAGCTGGCGGCACATCTCGTTGACCTGCTGTTCCGCGGTCTCCCTGTGGTTGCCCGAGACCTTCACCTCGATGTACTTGCCGGCGCGCACGTCTTTTACCGCGTCGAAGCCAAGGGTATGAAGGGCGCCCTTGATGGTGAGCCCTTGCGGGTCGTTTACTGTTGGTTTTAGCGTTACATATATCCGGGCCAGGTACATGGGTGACACCTCGCTCTCTGGCGCAGTCCAAAGGGTGACCCCTGAGGCGCGCCCTTTGAGGTCATCTCCTGTTGGACAAATACCATGCGTTCATGGGATAAGGCTCTGTCCGGTGAGACGCTTGAAGGCCTCGCAGTACCGCTCGGTGGTCTGCCTGATGACCTCTGACGGCAACATGGGGGCGGGAGGGTTCTTGTCCCACCCGGAGTGCAACAGCCAGTCCCGCACCGGCTGCTTGTCGTAGCTGGGTTGAGCCTGTCCCACGGCATAGTGAGCCGCGTCCCAGAAGCGGCTGGAGTCCGGTGTAAGCAGTTCGTCGATCAGTATGAGCTTGCTGTCCACTGTCCCGAACTCCATCTTGGTGTCGGCTATGATGATGCCCCTGCTCACAGCATAGGCGCGGGCATAGTTGTAGATGCTGATGCTCTTTGTCTCTACCTCGTCGGCCAGGGACCGCCCCACCAGCTTCACCAGCTCACCTCTGGACAAAGGTATGTCGTGTCCGCTCTCCGCCTTTGTGGTAGGGGTAAATATGGGTTGTGACAGCTCCTGCGACTCCCTCAGGCCCCTGGGCAGCTTCACACCGCAGGCGCTGCCGCGCTCCTGGTACTCTGACCAGGCGGAGCCGGATATGTAGCCGCGCACCACGCACTCCACGGGCACCAGCCTGGCCTTACGCGCTACCATGCTACGGCCGGCCAGGTATGACGGCAATTGCTGCGAGGCCGGCAGTGCCCGATGCAGGGCCTCCTCGCTGTCTATCGAGGTCACCATGTGGTTGGGCACGAGGTGTGCCGTTTTCTGAAACCAGAAGGCAGATAGCCGGTTGAGCACGATGCCCTTGCGCGGGATGGCACAGGGCAGGACCACGTCGAAGGCCGAGATCCGGTCCGTGGCCACGATGAGCAGGTTGTCGCCCAGGTCGTAGGTGTCCCGCACCTTGCCCTTGCGGTACAGCGGGAGGGGGAGATGTGTCTCGAGTATGCTGTCCATGCTTCGCCTCTGTAGTGCTGAGGGCTACCGTTTCCGCTGCTGGCGGGAGTCCTCCCTGGCGCTCTCCCGACAGGTCGGGACCAGTCCCAGGCGCTGGAAGACCTCGTCAACGTGTTTCACGAAGGAGGAGTAGTCGAAGACGGCGCGTAGCTGCTTGGCCTTCAGGTGCGCTGTCACCTCGGGGTCTGCCTCCAGGAGCGAGAGGAGGTCTGTCCTTTCCTTCCATGCCCTCATCGCGTTCCGCTGCACCAGCCGGTAGGCGGTCTGGCGGCTCAGGCCGCGGCCAATGAGGGCGAGCATCACCCGCTGTGAGAACACCAGGCCCCGCGTCAGGTTGATGTTCTCCATCATGCGCTCTGGATATACTTGCAGGCCGCGCATCACGCCGGTGAAGACGTCCAGCACATAGTCGAGGGCGAGGCACGAGTCCGGCAGGATGATGCGCTCGGCGGAGGAGTGGCTGATGTCGCGCTCGTGCCACAGGGCGATGTTCTCCATCGCCGTAAGCGCATGCCCCCTGATGAGCCGTGCCAGCCCACACACGCGCTCGCAGAGCTCCGGGTTGCGCTTGTGGGGCATGGCCGAGGAGCCCGTCTGCCCGGCGGCGAAGGGCTCTTCGACCTCCAGCACTTCGGTGCGCTGCAGCCCTCTTATTTCTGTGGCGAACTTCTCCAGTGAGCCGGCGATGATGGCCAGGGTGGTGACGAACTGCGCATGTCGGTCACGCTGGATTATCTGGCTTGAGACGGGGGCTGGCGCCAGGCCGAGCCTGGCGCAGGCAAGCTCCTCGACCCCTGGCGGGACGGTGGCATAGGTGCCCACGGCGCCGGATATCTTGCCCACGGCGATGTTCCTCTTCGCCTCTGCGAGCCTGGCGGCATTGCGCTTCATCTCTTCCCGCCATAGCGCGAGCTTGAGGCCGAAGGTGATGGGCTCGGCGTGCACCCCGTGGGTGCGCCCCATCATGATGGTACTCTTGTGCTCCAGGGCCCTCTGTTCCAGCACCCCGGTCAGGGCGGCGATGTCCCTGGCCAGTATCTCTGCCGCCTCCACCAACTGTAGAGAGAGGGCGGTGTCCATGATGTCGGACGAGGTAAGCCCGAGGTGGATGAAACGCGATTCGGGGCCAACGCTTTCCGAGACCGCGGCCAGGAAGGCGGTCACGTCGTGATGAGTCTCCTTCAGTATCTCGGCCATGCGTGCCTGGTCGCAGGTCGCTTTCCTGATGGCCGGCAGGGCCTCGGCCGGTACCGTGCCTATCTCTGCCCAGGCCTCACACACGGCGATTTCCACCTGGAGCCACCTGGCGAACTTGGTCTCCTCAGACCATACCCTCTTCATCTCCGGCCTGGAATAGCGCTCGATCATAGTTTGGCGTTGTCCCTCTGTCTCTAGTGTTGTGCGCCCGGTGGTTATCCCTGGGCCAGTCTGAGCTTGTAGTCCTCGACTGCCTTCCTTATCGTGTCGTGCTTCAGTGCCAGTATCTGGGCAGCGAGCAGTCCGGCGTTCCTGGCGCCTGCGGGGCCGATGCCGACGCATGCCACCGGGACGCCGCCGGGCATCTGGGCTATGGAGTACAGTGCATCAATGCCCTTGAGCTCGCCGGCTGCCAGCGGAATACCTATGACAGGGAGTGAAGTCCAGCTTGCCAGAACGCCAGGCAGGTGCGCCGAGAGGCCAGCCCCGGCGATGACGACCTCGATGCCACGTTGTCTGGCGCTGAGGCCGTATTGCCGCGCCTTCTCCGGGGTGCGGTGAGCGGAGACCACCGAGACCTCGTATTCGATGCCCAGTTCCTGCAGCGCATCCAGGGCGGGCTGCATGGCAGCCACGTCCGACTTGCTCCCCATGACCACTCCGACCAGCGCCACTAGCTCACCTCCGTCAGGGCGATGTCCTTGCGGTAGTGACATCCCGGAAAAGCTATACGCGAGAGGTTGGAATAGACCTTCTCTCTGGCTTCGGCCATAGTACACCCCAATGCTGTGACGGTGAGCACCCTGCCGCCATCGGTTACCACCTGGTCGGCCTCGTTGAGGCGGGTACCGGCGTGGAAAACGAGTATATCAGAGTCCAGTGTTTCCAGGCCGGCTACAGGGTAGCCCTTCTTGTAGCTACCGGGGTAGCCTCCGGACGCCATGACCACTCCGACACAGGCATCGGGACTCCATTTTACCACGGTCGAGTCCAGCCTGCCCTCCACGATGGCCCAAAATACCTCTAACAGGTCTGTTTCCAGGCGTGGGAGCATCGCCTGAGTCTCGGGGTCGCCGAAGCGGACATTGAACTCCAGCACCTTCGGTCCCTCCGCAGTCACCATCAGTCCTGCGTAGAGCACACCGGTGTACGTGATACCCTCCTCAGCAAGGCCCTGCACCAGTGGTTCCAGTATGGTGCGTTTTACTTGCTGTGTCATGGCGGAGTCGAAGAAGCGCGGCGGGCTATAGCTTCCCATGCCACCCGTATTGGGTCCGCGGTCACCGTCGAACACCCTCTTGTGGTCGCAGGCCGGGACCATGGGGATGACCGTCTTACCGTCGGTGAAGGCGAGCAGGCTGACCTCCCTGCCGCTCAGGCATTCCTCGAGAATGACGGTATCCCCGGCAGCACCGAAGCTCCTCTTTTCCATGATGTCCGAGAGCGCCCCCAGGGCCTCTTCCCTGGATTGGGCCACGATGACGCCCTTGCCGGCGGCCAGGCCATCCGCTTTGACCACCACAGGGGCGGGAAGCTGTTCAAGTTGTTTCCTCGCCTCGGTGTAGGAGGAGAACACCGACCCTTGAGCGCAGGGAATACCTTTCTTCTGCATCAGCCGTCTGGCGAAGGCCTTGCTCGACTCGACCCGTGCTGCTGCCTGCGTCGGGCCCATGACGGGCATGTCCTGGCTGCGAAAGAGGTCCACGATGCCGAGGGCGAGTGGCCCTTCGGGTCCTACGACGGTAAGGTCAACTCGCTTCTCACGCGCCGCCTCTGCCAGGCTGCGGACGTTTTCAGCGTGGATGTCCAGGTTGTGTGCAATAGGTGCGGTCCCGGCATTGCCCGGGGCGACGTACAGGGCGGAGATGCGGCGGCTCCGCGATAGCTTCCAGGCCAGGGCGTGCTCGCGTGCTCCGCCGCCGACGACCATTACCCTCAACGCGCCTGCTCTTCGACCTTCCCTTTGACAGATACCACCTGCTCCCAGGGCAGACGGTGCTCAACAGGCTTGTTGCGGTTCTTGCCCCGGTTCTTCCTTGCTCCCTTGAGCCGTACTCGATGTGACATGCGGTGTTGGCTCCTCTCTGTGCACTGGACGTTACAGACCAAGTCTCTCGAACTTCTCCACCTGGTCGGGGTCGAGCTTCAGGACCAGCTTCACCAGCTCAGCCACATGCTCCTTTTCCTCGCTTATGAGGCGGCGCACCACTTCCTGGGCCTCCTCGTCATCCAGCATTTCAAAGTGTTGCTGGTACTGGTTGATGGCCTGCAGCTCAGCCACCAGGTCCTCGCGCAGCATCTCCAGGTCGAGTGCCTTCGCCTCTTCCTCCGTCTCGGCCCATTCGTCGCCGTTGTTGCCTTCGAAGGTCATCGGAAACACCTCCTATTCCCACTCGATGGTGGATGGTGGCTTGCTGGTGATGTCAAAGACTACGCGGTTCACCCCCGGGACCTCGTTGACGACGCGGTTGGAGACCCGCGACAGGAGGTCATAGGGAAGGCGAGCCCAGTCCGCGGTCATGGCGTCTTCGCTGACCACGGCACGGACTGCGACCAGGTGGCCATAGGTGCGATAGTCACCCATCACCCCAACGCTCTTGACGTCGGTGAGCACCGCGAAGCTCTGCCACAGTTGACGGTAGAGCTTGGCCTTCTTTATCTCGTTCATCACGACCCAGTCCGCTGCCCGTAGCACCTCCAGCCGCTCCTTGGTCACTTCGCCGATGATGCGGATAGCCAGCCCCGGGCCGGGGAACGGCTGGCGCCATATCATGTCCTCGGGGAGGCCGAGGGCCAGCCCTACCTGCCGGACTTCGTCCTTGAACAAGTAGCGCAGCGGCTCCAGCAACTTCAGCTTCATCCGTGCCGGAAGCCCTCCGACGTTATGGTGTGTCTTGATCTTGGCCGAGGCCTTGTTCTCCGGGGTGGCGCTCTCGATGACGTCGGGGTACAGCGTGCCCTGGGCGAGAAACTCTACCTGACCTAGCTTTGTCGCCTCCTCCTCGAACACCTTGATGAACTCGGCACCCACTCTGTGGCGTTTCTCTTCGGGGTCTATCACGCCTTTGAGCTGCTCCAGGAACCGCTCGCTGGCGTCCACGTACACCACGTTCATCTTGACATTCCGGCTGAAGGCCTTGAGGGTACGTTCGGCCTCGTCGCGCCGGAGCAGGCCGTTATTGACGAAGATGCATGTCAACTGGTCGCTGATTGCGCGGTGCACAAGTGTGGCTGCGACGGCGGAGTCCACGCCCCCGGATAGCGCACAGATGACACGGCCGTTTTTCACCTGCTCCCTTATCCGTCGTGTTGTGTCGGCGATGAAGTTTCCCGGGGTCCAGCTTCCCTTGCAGCCGCATACCTTGTAGAGGAAGTTGCGCAGGATGGTGTTGCCGTCCGGTGTGTGCGCTACTTCGGGGTGGAATTGCAGCCCGAAGTAGCCTCTATCGTTGCCCATGGCCGCGACGGGAGAGTTCTCTGTGTGTGCCAGGGCGCTAAACCCGGGTGGTAGTTCCAGTATCTGGTCACCGTGGCTCATCCACACGGGCAGTGACTGTGGCAGGTTGGCGAAGAGGGGTGAGCCTACGGCGCTGATGTTCAGCACTGCGTGCCCGTATTCGTGGTGGGTGGTATTGGCCACCTGCCCTCCCAGTTGGTGAGCCAGCACCTGCATGCCATAGCAAATGCCCAGGATAGGGAGCTTGCTCTCGAAGACGTGGGCTGGCAGGTGGGGTGCGCCGGGGGCATAGACGCTGGCCGGGCCGCCGGAGAGGATGATGCCCTTGGGTTTGAGCGCGGCGAGCCTCTCCTTCGATATATCGTGGGGCAGGATCTCGCAGTACACATGGCACTCACGCACCCGGCGTGCGATGAGCATGCTGTACTGGGAGCCAAAGTCAATGACCGCAACTGCCTCCTGCTCGGTGTCCACGGGCTCCGGCTGTGGCTCCGGCTGCTCTCCGCGCTTCTCTTTGGCGATCTCCAGATAGGCGGAGACCTCCATGTCGCCGCTGGCGGCGAGCCTATGGCTATCACTGGTGTGCAACGTGGTCATGGCTTCTCCTGGCCTTGCCCTGTGGGACGTACGCCGCGCCGCAAGGACGATGGTGGCAGACCGGGCGTGGTATCTACGGGATTAGACAAGAGGCTGGTATCCAATGCGTTGATTCGCATGGCAAAGCTTATCACCCCGCTTCGCGTGCGGTCAAGCCGTGCACCGCTCTTGTGGTGCCTGATATTCCGCTATGATATACTGCCTTTAGCGTCCTGCCATTTGGCCTGGTTTCTTATGTGCGGTGAGCTATCTGAGCGAGTGAAGAGGCAGCTTGGGGCTGCGGTGAGAGTTCTCCGCGGAGGGGGCTTGGTTGCCTTCCCGACCGACACAGTGTATGGCCTGGGGGGCGATGCTTTTAGGGTCAGTGCGGTTACGAGGGTCTACGAGGTGAAGCACAGGCCCCGCCACATGCCGCTGCCGCTCCTGCTTGCCGATATAGGGCAACTCGATAGTGTCGCTGCCCCCGTCTCGGAGGTGGCGAGGTTACTGGCCCGGCGCTTCTGGCCTGGAGGTTTGACCCTGGTGGTGCGCAGCCGGGGCACTGTGCCCGACATCGTCACCGCCGGTGGCGAGGGGGTCGCGGTACGTGTGCCAGACCACCCCGTGCCGATATTCCTGGCACGGGCGTTGGGCAGACCGCTGGTGGGCACCAGCGCTAATATCAGCGGTATGCCAAGTTGCCGGACGGCTGCGGAGGTGCGCCGGCAACTCGATGATGGAGTGGACATGATAATCGAGGGTGAGTGCTCTGGTGGGGTAGAGTCCACAGTTGTAGACGTGACGACCGAAGTGCCAGTGGTGGTGCGTGAGGGTGCTGTTAGCAAGGAGTCTATAATCCGGGTGTGTAGTGAGGCCGGACATGCGCATAGCGTTGGGCTGTGACCACAGAGGTCGGGAGCTGAAGCAGAGCCTGGTCGCCTACCTGGAGGCGGGCGGCCATACCTGCGAAGACCTTGGCTGGGATGATGAGTCGCCCGTGGACTATCCCGATTTCGCGGGCGAAGTGGGCCGGGCGGTGACCCAGGGGCGATGTGAGCGGGGCATACTCGTTTGCAGCACCGGCGTTGGCATGAGCATCGCGGCCAACAAGGTGAAGGGCGTGCGAGCCGCA
Source organism: Chloroflexota bacterium (assembly GCA_040754215.1). Taxonomy (GTDB): domain Bacteria; phylum Chloroflexota; class Dehalococcoidia; order JACPPY01; family JACPPY01; genus JBFMDE01. The sequence goes on along the minus strand of JBFMDE010000044.1, from coordinate 6,468 downwards.
TTGTGCCACGATGCCTTCACATGCAGGCGAGCTCGAGAGCACAACGATGCCAACGTGCTATGCCTGGGGGCGGAGGTGGTTGATGTGGAGATGGCTGAGGAGTTGGTGGATGTGTTCCTGGCTACCAAGTTCGAGGGTGGCAGACACCTGCGCCGTGTGGAGAAAATACACCAGATGGAGCGTGCGGGCTTCCTTGACACGTAGATAAGCGCTGTGCTATGTTTGGCGCTAAACCCGCCTAGCCTGTTTGAGCAAGCTGGCCGTCCGTTCGCAAGGGACGGCTTTTTACTCTTAGCGGTGACTGCCTGACTGCTGGTGCCGGTATGAGGGAAAGGGCAATGAAGAGCGATGTGATAAAGCGTGGCCTGGAGCGTGCCCCACACCGCGCTTTGCTGTATGCGCTTGGATGTGACGGCTCGGATATGGAGAGGCCGTTCGTCGGCATTGTCAACAGTTTCACCGAGGTCGTACCCGGGCACATGCATCTGCGGAGCATCGCTCAGGCTGCCAAGGAGGGGGTGCGCGGCGCCGGGGGTGTGCCCTTTGAGTTCAATACCATTGCCATCTGCGATGGCTTGACTATGAACCACAGGGGCATGAAGTATAGTCTTCCTAGCCGTGAGCTCATCGCTGATTCGGTCGAGGCCATGGTGGAGGCGCATGCCTTCGACGCACTGGTGTTTATCCCGAGTTGTGACAAGATAATCCCCGGGATGCTGATGGCAGCGGTGAGACTGAACCTTCCTGCCATCTTCGTGAGCGGTGGGCCGATGCTGGCGGGGAAGGTGATGGCAAGGGGCCGGAGCGTTGCAGTAGACCTGAACTCGGTGTTCCTGGGTGTGGGCCGGGTGGTGGCGGGCATGATGACGGAGGAGGAGCTGGAGGAACTGGCCCGGTTGGCATGTCCCGGCTGTGGGAGCTGTGCCGGGCTGTTCACCGCCAACACCATGAACTGCCTCACCGAGGCACTGGGGATGGGGCTGCCCGGCAATGGCACCATTCCGGCGGTGGACTCACGCCGCCTGCAACTGGCGAGGGCGGCAGGCGCCAGGGCTGTTGGCTTGTGGAAGGAGAACCTGCTTCCCCGCGATGTGGTGACCGTGGATTCGATAAGGAATACCTTTGTGATTGACATGGCGTTGGGGGGGAGCACGAACTCGGTGTTGCATCTCATGGCCGTAGCTGCGGAGGCCGGAGTTGATTTCCCGCTGATCACGGTGAACGAGATAAGCAAGAATACGCCACACCTTACCAGGATAAGCCCCTCAGGCGAGAGTCGTATCGAGGACCTGGACCGTGCTGGGGGTATCCCGGCGGTGATGGGAGAGTTGAAGGGGTTGCTGGAGCTTGAGGCGAGGACGGTATCGGGTAAGACCCTGGGTGAGAGTATTGCCGGGGCCGTGGTGCGGGACCGGAAGGTTATCCGTTCGGTGGCTCGGCCGTACTCGGCCAGGGGTGGCATCAGTGTGCTGTTCGGGAACCTGGCCCCCGAAGGGGCCGTGGTGAAGAGCGGCGCGGTGTCACCTGAGATGCTGGTCCACTCCGGTCCTGCCAGGGTCTTCGACTCTGAGGAAAGTGCCACCGCGTCCATCATGAAGGGCTCCATAAGGGCAGGAGAGGTCGTGGTCATCCGCTATGAGGGTCCCAGGGGAGGACCCGGGATGCGCGAGATGCTGACCCCGACGTCTATTCTGAGTGGGATGGGCATGGACAGCAAGGTGGCGCTGGTTACCGACGGCCGGTTCTCCGGCGCCACCAAGGGGGCGGCCATCGGGCACGTCAGCCCTGAAGCGGCCTCCAGGGGGCCGATCGCCGCTGTTCGGGATGGGGACATCATCGCCATTGACATACCGGCGGGCAGGCTGGATGTGAAGTTGAGCAAGGGCGAGATACTCAGGCGGCTGTCGAGGCTTCCCGAGTACCGGCCGAGGGTCGAGAGCGGCTATCTGCGGCGCTATGCCGAAGCAGTGACTTCTGCCAGCAGCGGCGCAGTTTGGCACAGGTCACCGCAGGGCTAAGGGAGATGTTTCTGCTATGAAGATGAGTGGTGCGCGCATACTGTGCAACGCCCTGGTTTGCGAAGGTGTGGAGGTCATCTTTGGTTTTCCTGGTGGGGCGGTACTTCCTCTCTATGACGTCCTGCCCGAGTTCCCGCAGATAAGGCATATCCTCGTGCGTCATGAGCAAGGTGCGGCGCATGCCGCCGATGGGTATGCCAGGGCTTCTGGAAAGGTGGGGGTGTGCCTGGCAACCTCGGGACCGGGCGCTACCAATCTGGTGACCGGGATTGCCAATGCTCACCTGGACTCCTCCCCCATGGTAGCGATAACGGGGCAGGTGGCAAGGCAGTTCATCGGCAAGGACGCGTTCCAGGAGGTGGATATAACGGGTATCACCGTCCCCATCACCAAGCACAACTACCTGGTGCTGAGCGCTGTGGAGTTGGCTGGTGTGGTCAAGGAGGCGTTCTACCTGGCCCGCACTGGAAGGCCTGGGCCGGTGCTCCTTGACATACCGAGGGACGTCTTTGTGGAAGAGGCGGAGTTCAGCTATCCGGAGAAGGTCGAGTTGGCGGGTTATAAGCCAACCTACCAGGGGCACCCGGCTCAGATAAGGAAGGCAGCCGAACTGGTCAATTCCTCTGAATGTCCCGTCATCATCGCGGGCAGGGGGATAATTGTCTCCAACGCCTGTGCACAGCTAAAGGAGCTGGCAGAGAAGGCCCAGATACCGGTAACTACCACCCTGCTGGGCCTGGGGAGCTTCCCCGGCACACATGTGTTGAGCCTGGGTATGCTGGGCATGCACGGTACAGCCTATGCCAATCTGGCAGTGCAAAACTCTGACCTGGTCATTGCCCTGGGTATGAGGTTTGACGACCGGGCTACGGGGAAGGTGAGCGGGTTTGCACCGGCGGCTCGCATCATCCACGTGGACATTGATGCTGCCGAAATAGGCAAGAACGTGCGTGTGGATGTGCCCATCGTCGGCGATGTGAGGACGGTCCTCGAGGTCCTTAACCAGCAGGTCGTTCCCAAGACCAGGCCGGAGTGGCTGCACGAGACAGAGCGCTGGCAGCGGGAGCATCCCCTGTGTGTTACCACCGAGGCGGACAAGCTGCTCCCTCAATACGTCATCAACCAGGTCTACGAGGCTACAGGGGGCAAGGCGATCATCGTCACCGGCGTGGGGCAGAACCAGATGTGGTGTGCACAGCATTTCCTCTATACCCGGCCCAATAGCATCATCTCTTCCGGAGGACTGGGCACGATGGGATTCGAGTTGCCGGCAGCGATAGGCGCCAAGATTGCATGTCCCGGAGAGATAGTCTGGTGTGTTGCTGGTGATGGCGGGTTTCAGATGACCATACAGGAGCTGGCGACTGTGGTCCAGGACAGGGTCGCGGTCAAGATAGCGATAATCAACAATGGCTATCTGGGTATGGTGAGACAGTGGCAGGAGCTGTTCTACAACAAGCGGTATGTGGGTACGCCGTTGTGGAGCCCCGATTTCGTCAAGGTGGCGGCGGCCTATGGGATACCCGGGATGCACGTCAAGCACAAGAAGGATGTGGCCCCGGCTATTGAGAAGGCGCTGGCATGCGAGGGCCCATATCTCATCGAGTTCATGGTTGAGCCTGAGGAAAATGTTTACCCGATGGTGCCGCCAGGTGCAGCACTAGCTGACCTGATGGAGCACCCGGAAGCGAGGGTGACGCCGGCCTCGTCCACGTTCACTGTGAGCAACGTGTAGCCTTTTCGAGCTCTTGGCATGAGGGGGTGATAGAAATGCCCAACTCGAAACATACCTTGGTGGCCCTGGTATACAACAGGCCGGGTGTGCTCAACCGGGTCGCCAGCCTTTTCCGCCGTCGTGGGTTCAACATCGAGAGCATAGCTGTGGGGCGGACCGATGACCCTAAGGTCTCTCGCATGACGATCGTGGTTATCGGTGATAGCGCCACCGTTGAACAGGTGCGAAAACAGTTGGACAAGGTCATTGATGTGGTGAAGATTGTTGACATCACCGGTGATGACCTGGTCGCGCGCGAGCTGGCACTGGTGAGGGTTAAAGCTACCGCCGCCACGCGAGCCGAAGTCATTCAGGTGGTCAATATCTTTCGCGGTGGCATTGTGGATGTGGGTTCCAACTCCGTGATCATCGAGGTGACTGGAGATGAAGACAAGGTGGACTCGCTTCTGAATCTGCTCAGGAACTACGGTATCAAGGAGGTGGCCCGCACCGGGCGCGTGGCCATGACCCGTGGTGGTACCATGGGGCCGTCCAAGGCGGAGGAGGAAGCAGGGGCGGCGCGACAGTCCAGGTAGCCACCACTGAAAAACTCTGCCTCAGGGCGAGACATTTCGAGGATAGAGAGATGGCAAAAGGGGCGACGCTACGGTCAGTAGGACCGTTGGAGGACGGGACACTCCCCCTGTCGAAGATACGGCAGACCCAGGACGAGCGGGTTAGTGCTTTCGTGGAGCACGCCTACCGGAGCACGGTCTACTACAGGGCGAAGCTGGGCCAACTCAAGATAAAGCCAGGGAGCATCAAGGGCGTGGCTGACCTGCGACGGATACCGCCCACAAGGTATACCAGTGAGATGCCAGCGGAGGAGCTGCTGGCTGTCCCCTGGGACAAGGTGGCCAATATCTTGACCACTTCGGGCACCACAGGGCAGCCCAAGGTGATATACCTGAGCGAAGCCGACCTTGAAAGATGGAAAATGCAGTTTGCTCGCCTGGCGGCGTCGTGGGGGATAGGAAAGGGCGATGTGGTCATGGCCGGTTTTCCTTTCCCCGCTGTCTTCGATGGCTTGGTGGTGGCCGGGGCCGCTGTACTTCCCTTCACGCACGTGTCGCTGTTGTTGGATAACCAGCTCAGGCAGTTGGAGAGGCTCAAGGTTACTGCCATATTCTCCGGCCCTGCGAGCTTCCTGGCCATGGTAAAACGCGCCAGGGAGATGGGAGTTGACCTGAAGGGGTCTGAGTTGCGATTGGGGATACTGGGTGGGGAAACCTGGTCCCAGTCCTTCCGCAGGAGGATGGAGGCTGACCTGGGGATGAAGTTCTACGATGTATACGGCTCAGTGGAGGTCGGGCACCCCGCTGCCGAGTGCACTGCCCAGGATGGGATGCATATCTGGGAAGACCTGTATGTGGTGGAGATACTGGACATCGAAACGCAGGAGCCAGTCCCTGAAGGTACCTATGGGGAGGTGGTGGTCACGCCGTTGTGGAGGGATGCCATGCCCCTTATCCGGTATCGTACGGGGGATGTGGCAGCGATTCAACGCTATGAGAGGTGTGGCTGCGGCAGGACCTTTCCCAGGATGTCGCGCATCAAGGGCAGGATAGACCACATGGTGAGGGTGGGGAGCGTCACGGTGTTCCCCAGCGACGTCGAGGAGGTGCTCCAGGCTGCTCCGGAGTGCAGTGGGGAGTTCCAGATAGTCGTTGAGCGGCCGGAGCCGCTGGACTCGTTGCAGGTCAAGGCGGAATGCAGTCTGGACGAAACGCCTTCTGCCGGGCTGAGGAAGAAGCTGGAAGCAGACCTGCTGAGGGCGATAGGGGCTGAGTGCGAGGTGGAACTGGTCTACTATGGGGCGTTGGCCAAGGGCCCGCAGTTCAAAGGGCAGCGAGTGGTCAGGGGATAGCTAGGGACCTTCGTTCTCTGTGGCTCGCCGGCCGTCACGAAACAGCTCATTTAAGGAGGACAAATGGCGAAGATATACTATGACAAAGATGCTGACCTGGGCCTGTTGAAGGGTAAAACCATCGGCATCATCGGCTTTGGCAGCCAGGGCCATGCACATGCCCAGAACCTGCGTGACAGCGGTTGCCGGGTGATGGTGGCCGAGGCACGCGGCACCCCGGGCTGGAAGGCGGCACAGGACGCTGGCTTCGAGGTGACCACTGCTGCTGAGGTGGGGAAGGCTGCGGATGTGATAGTCATGCTGGTGTCGGACCACCTGCAGCGGGCGGTGTATTGTGAGTCCCTGGAGAAGCACATGAAGAGGGGCAAGATGCTGATGTTTGCCCACGGCTTCAACATCCACTACGGGCAAGTAGTGCCACCGCCGACCATTGACGTCAGCATGATAGCGCCCAAGTGCCCGGGGCATATGCTGCGCCGGTTGTACACCGAGGGTTCGGGTCCTCCAGCGCTGGTTGCAGTGCACCAGGATGCCTCGGGGAAGGCTAAGGCCATCGCGCTTGCCTATGGCAAGGGCATCGGCTGCGGTCGGGCGGGGATACTGGAAACGACCTTCGCCGAGGAGACGGAGACGGACCTGTTTGGCGAGCAGACGGTGCTCTGCGGTGGGGTGTCCTCCCTGGTCAAGGCCGGCTTTGAGGTGTTGATTGAGGCCGGCTACCAGCCCGAGATCGCCTATTTCGAGTGTTTCCACGAGCTTAAGCTCATCGTGGACCTCATGTACCAGGGTGGACTGAACTACATGCGCTA
>JBFMDE010000043.1:13763-15066 GCA_040754215.1 Chloroflexota bacterium | reverse complement strand
TGGATCGCGGTGAGCTTCGTGGCGCTGGGGGTGGCGGCTGCCGCCTTCGTCAGGCTCAGGCAGCGCCGGCTGAAAGCGGGTGCCCTGTTGGCCTCGGGGCTCTCCGTCGTGGTGCTGGTAGGCCTTCTGTGCGGTGGGATGGGCATCGGGGGATGGGTTCTGCTCCTCCTCGTCTCGGCAATCTGCCTGTTGGGCCCGGCCTTCCTTGAGGGCTCTCGAATTGGTAGAAGGGCATCCCGAAAGGACTGGGACATATCTCTGGTAGAGCGGTAGCTTCGCTACACACCTACCCTCTCTGGCTCCATCCTCACAACTACCCTCTCCTTCGATTACCCCTTCGCGCTTCAGCCCTCAAGTGCCTGCCCTGAGCAGAGCGAAGGGGCGAAGCCCCTCTCTAAATCTACTCCCCCTTCCCTATTGGGAGGGAAGGGAGTGGGGGATGGGTTACTGAACGTTCTCCTATGTTGGGTTTGACTGGGGCCAGCAGCGGATATAGAATGAGCGTTTGGAGGTTTCCAGGAAATGCAAGCTGTAGCTGAGATGCTGCAAGGGCGAGAACAACCTCTGGCGCGCCTGATCACCCTGGTGGAACGGGACGGCCCGGAGGTACCGGAGATAATGAGGCTGATCCAGCCCCACCTGGGCAAGGCCTATCGAGTCGGCATCACGGGGCCGCCGGGGGCGGGCAAGAGCAGCCTGGCAGACAGGCTCACCGCACTGCTCCGCCGCGAGGGTTACACCGTGGGCCTGGTCTGTGCCGACCCCACCAGTCCCTTTACCGGTGGGGCGGTGCTGGGCGACAGGATAAGGATGCAGCAACATTATCTGGATGAAGGCGTTTTCATCCGCAGCATGGCCACCAGGGGCAGCCTCGGAGGCCTACCACGCACCACTCGCGGCGTGGTCAAACTGCTGGACGCCTTCGGCAAGGACTTCATCCTGGTGGAGACGGTGGGTGTGGGGCAGACCGAGATGGACGTCATGGAGCACGTTGACACGGTGGTCGTCGTGCTCGTCCCCGAGGCAGGGGACACCATCCAGACGATGAAGGCCGGGTTGCTGGAGATCGCCGATATCTTCGTGGTGAACAAGTCCGACCGTCCCGGCTCTGGCAACCTGGTGGCCGAGCTGGAGGCCATGCTCCAGTTGTACCCCCGCCAGAGGGAGTGGAAGGTGCCCGTGCTGGCCGCTGAGGCGCTGAACAACGTGGGCATCGAGGAGGTGTACCGGCAGGTCATGGCCCATCGCTGTTTCCTCGAGGAGACGGGCCGGCTGGCGGAGCGACGGCGGGAGCAGCGGAAGC
>JBFMDE010000043.1:9583-13663 GCA_040754215.1 Chloroflexota bacterium | reverse complement strand
GGCAAGGCCCAGAACCTCATCAACTACGTTGATGACCGCTACCTCCAGTTCGGAGCCCCGCAGAAGCTGTATGGTATAGGCGAGGAGGTGGAGAAGTTCCAGCAGCGAGCAGCGCTTGCCGAGATGCGGCTGGTGCCGGTGCCCTTCCGCCACCTGGGGACGGAGTATGCCCGTGTGGTGCTCAAGGGTATGCGCGACCATCTTGTCCCCTGGCTGGAGATGAGGCTGGGCACGGCTGTGACCCTTATCACCACCGACAACGGCATGGTGACCGGCGTGGAGACCTCGGACGGCGAGAGGCTGAGATGTCGCTACCTGATACTGGCCCCGGGCAGAGAAGGTGCTGACTGGCTGGTGAACGAGGCGGGGCGGTTGGGTATAACCCTGAAGTGCAACCCCATTGATGTCGGCGTCAGGGTTGAGGTGCCGGCGGTGGTGCTGGCCGAGTTGACCTCAGTGCTCTATGAGGCGAAGCTGGAGTACACCTCGCGTAGCTTTGACGACCACCTCCGTACCTTCTGCATGTGTCCTGCGGGAGAGGTCACCATGGAGTCCACGGGGGGACAAGCCCCTGTGGTCACGGTCAACGGCCACAGCTATGCTGAGCGCAAGACGCCCAATACCAACTTCGCCATACTGGTGAGCACCATGTTCACCGAGCCCTTCCGCGACCCCATCGCCTACGGCAAGAACATCGCCCGCCTGGCCAACCTGCTCAGCGGCGGGGTGCTGGTGCAGCGGCTGGGCGACCTGCGCGATGGCCACCGTTCCACCCCGGAGCGCATTGAGCGCGGCATGGTCCAGCCCACGTTGAAGAGCGCGGTTCCCGGCGATGTCAGCTTCGTGCTCCCCTATCGCCACCTGAAGGGCATCATGGAGATGCTCGAGGCCATGGACAAGCTCGCCCCTGGGGTCGCCTCGCGGCACACGCTGCTCTACGGCGTGGAGGTCAAGTTCTACTCCCCAAGGCTGGTGCTCAGCCCGACCCTGGAGACCGAGGTGTCAAACATGTTCGCCGTGGGCGATGCCGCCGGCGTGAGCCGGGGCCTGGCCCAGGCCTCCGCCTCTGGAGTCCTCGCCGCCCGCGAGGTCCTCAAGCGGGTCAAGTCCTCCTCTCAGCCGGTCACGGGCGGCTAGGTACCGTTCGGAATCTGCACCCACTATGTCCCCCTGCCACTATGCTAAGGGGGGGAGACACAGGGGGTGGGATTCTAAGCAATTCGGGGCCTGTTTTCCCTCCCCCATACCTATGGTAAAATGGCCCCTGTGTGCACCTGCGGTGGGGCTGTTTTTCGGCATCTACCCCGCCTTCCGTGCGGCGCGACTGGACCCAATAGAGGCCCTGAGATATGAGTAACGAGAGCGGAGGAAGACTTGACTACCACGTCTGAGAGGAAAAAGAAGTGCGCAGTATGTGGCGAGGTGAGCAAGCACAGCGTGGTGCGCTCTGCTGGCCGCCATGGCTCGCCCGACCTGGACACCAGACCTCCGTCGTTGGAGCGGTTCACCATAGATACCTGGGTGCAGCGGTGCCCCTCTTGCGGGTATTGCTCCTGGAGCATCTCCAGGAGGGTGCCCAGGGGCGCATCGGAGGTAGTCCGTAGTGAGCTGTACCAGGTGCAGCTACGAAGCAGGGACTTTCCCAGGCTCGCCAACCAGTTCCTCTGCTGGTCCCTGGTGCAGGAACAGGCTGGCAACTTCGCTGGCGCAGGGTGGGCGTGCATCCACGCCGCCTGGGTCTGCGACGATGCCGCTGAGTTCAACATGCTGTATGGCAACGTCTCAGGCCAGGAGATGGGCGTCCGCGATGAGGCCGCGGCGGCCCGCAACTGCCGCCTGAAGGCAGCACTGCTCCTGGCCAGGGCACGCGAGAGGGGGCAGCGCTTTGGGGTGCAGGTGGGGTCGGAGGAGGCGCTCATGGCCGACCTGCTGAGGCGGGCGGGGAGGTTTGACAGCGCCATCAGGATGGCTGACTGCGGCCTGAACGAGGACCCCAAGGAGGTGCTCGCCTGTATCCTGGAGCTCCAGAAGAAGCTGGCCGCAAGCTCGGACGCCGGGTGTCATACCATTGCCGAGGCGATAAAGGGGAAGAGGGACAGTATCCTGAAGAAGATGGACAAGGACGCCGAGCCGGGGGGTGGAGAGCAGGCCCCGGGCAAGTAGGGCAGTCTATCTACCACGTGGCCGCTTGACAGGAGCGGTGACACTCTTTATTATAATACCGAAAGTAGAGACACGGACAATCCGTATGCCAACAGATGGTAGGCCGCGGCAGCAGGTGGTGGAGTTCGACGCCACGAAGCACATCTGCTTCAACTTGGGCAAGGTGGTACGTCGCGTCTACAACCTGTACCATCAGCCTCTGGCAAAGTATGGCCTGACTCCCTCTCAGCTCTTCGTCTTCAGCGCGCTGTGGATGGAGGACGGCATCAACTTCAGCGACCTGGCGAGCAGGGTGTCCATTGACGTCTCCACGCTCACCGGCATAATAGACCGTATGGAACGGGAAGGCTTCGTGGAGCGAAAGCCCGACCCCAGGGACCGCAGGTCGATCAGGCTGTTCCTCACCCAGAATGCCAAGGAAACAGGGCCGGCTATCCTCATGCTGGCCGATGACCTCGATGCCGTCCTGAGGCGGCCTTTCTCACAGGAGGAGATGGAGACGTTCGAGCGCGTCCTCAGAGCTCTGGCAGAGAAAGAGGACTAGGCGCGAGAGTGCGAGCGGCTTGACCATGCCCTGGAGTTATATACCCTCGGCCTCGGGTCCAGCAAACCGTTTCCCCTCTGGCTGTCGTGCCTTTGGCACATCTCGGTTGCGGACGTTTGGCTTGAGGATGTGAGGGAGGAGGATATGGCAAATAAGGTTACGGCGCCAGCGAAGAAGTCGCTTCAGACCTCCGCCGAGGTCGGCAGGTTCGTTAAGGGGCACTACGCCCGGATGAGGGCGGACAAGGAACAGGGCAGACCGGTGGTATGGACCTTCGGCGTCATGCCACGGGAACTGTGGGTGGCCCTGGACCTCGCGGTGGGCGCTCTGGAGCACCTGCCGATAATGGCGGCCTCCAAGCAGGTCATCGGGCAGTACCTCGACCTTGCGGAAGAGCTCGGCTTTGGCCGCGACCTCTGTCCCTATCATACCACCATGATCGGCTGCTCGGCAGCGCCGGTCCGGGACGAGTACATGGAGAGGATACTGACCCCTCCGGACCTGATCGTGGCCAGCAACTACCCCTGCATGGCCGAGTCCAAGTCCTTTCTCTTCGCCGTGGAACGCTTCGGCTGCCCCTACTACTTCATAGACGCACCCATCAACACGTGGGGGGCCAGGGTGGACGACCACGCCGTCCACTACTACGTGGAGCAGGTAATCGGTCTGCTCGCCTTCCTCGGGGACCACGGCCTGAAGATGGACATGGCACGGCTGAGCAGGGTGGTGGCGGACTCGAAGACAATGACCCACCTCTGGTCCGAAGTTGACGAGTACCGGAAGCTGAGCCCCGTTCCGATGTCTTTCGCTGACGGGCTGACTTGCATGTACCTGATGGTGTACTACCCGGGCCATCCGGAGGCAGTCGAGGTGTATCGGCGGCTCAGGGATGAGGTGCGTTACCGCGCCGAGAACAAGATGGGAGTGCTGGATGACGAGCGTTTCCGCCTGCTCTTCCTCGGCGTGCCCCCCTTCTACAACATGGGCCTGTTGAACTACCCGGAGAAGTATGGCGGTGTCTTTGTGAAGAGCGAGATGGAGTACATCGGGACCGGGCAGATGAACCTCGATGTGCTGGACCCGGAGCACCCTCTGCAGAGCCTGGCGCGGAAGCAACTCGCCGATTGGCCCAACCCAACCTACGCCAACAGGATTGAGCTGATGCGACGCGTGGTCAAGGAGTTCCGCATTGATGGCATCGTTGCCGCTCACAAGCGCGGCTGCCGCAATCTGCCGGCGGGCTTCAGGCTCATCAAGGACGCAGTGGCCGGTGAGGCTGGCATCCCGATGACGGTCTTCGACCTGGATGGGCTGGACCTCAGGGAGTACAACGACGCCCAGGTCAAGTCCAACCTCGACTCCTTCATGGAGAC
>JBFMDE010000043.1:0-9483 GCA_040754215.1 Chloroflexota bacterium | reverse complement strand
CCACGCGGTCAAGTACGTGGCCGAGGAGTTGAGGCAGATGATAGCTTTCCTGGAGCGGCACGGCTTCAGGTTCGACGAGGAGCGCCTGGCGCAGGCGGTGAAAAGATCAAGGCGTACCATGGAGCTGCGGCAGGAGGTGGAGGAGTACCGCAAGGCGGTGCCCGTCCCCATGACCACGGTGGACGCCCTCAGCTGTATCGGCAACACGTTGATAACGCTGCTCGGCAGCGATGCTGGGGTGGAGATAATGCGGAGGCTGCGCGACGAGGTGTCTCTCAGGGTGAGGGACAAGCAGGGGGTAATAGGGGACGAGAAGCTACGTCTCTACCTGGTTGGGGTGCCTCCGGTGTACAACCTGGGGCTGCTGGACTATCCCGAGAAGTACGGCGCCGTGGTGGTGAAGAGCGACCTGGACTACATCGGCGGCTGCGTGATGGCCCCGGAGTTGCTGGTCCCGGAGCGCCCTCTGGAGAGCCTGGCGCTGAAGCAGCTCGCGGACATCGTCAATCCCTGCTATGAGACCAGGATTGACATGGCGGTCGAGACGGTGAAAGAGTACCATATTGATGGTGTCATTGGCCTGAATAAGCGGGGCTGCCGTAACCTGCCCGCAGCGCTGAGGCTGGTCAAGGACGCTATATACCGGGAGACCGGAGTCCCCATGACCATATTCGACCTGGATGGCATTGACGCTCGGGAGTACAACGATGCCCAGGTCAAGGCGAACATTGACTCTTTTATGGAGACCTTGATTCAGCACAGGGTGGGAGGGTGATTGCGATGGAAGCATTGCAGGCCCTGCGAAACGTGGCGAGGAACCCGCAGCAGGTGGCCAGAGAGGCGAAGAAGGGTGGCAAAAAGGTGCTGGGCTATCGCTGCGCCTATGTACCTGAAGAGATACTGGATGCCGCAGGAGTGGTGCCCTATCCGATGTTCGGCACGCCGGAGGCCATAGCTCTGGCCGACTCCTACTTCCAGCCCAACATCTGCGAGTTCGTCCGCAATATCTTCGACCTGGCGCTCAAGGGCAAGATGGAGTTCTTGGACGGCCTGGTGTTGTGCAACACCTGCGACGCGGTGCGCAAGCTGTATGACCACTGGAGGACCTACATAAAGACCCCCTTCTGCTACATCATCAATAATCCGCAGAAGCAGTTCACCGAGCTGGGGTACGAGTACCAGTACGAGGAGCTTTCCCACTTCAGGAAGGCGGTGGAGGAGTTCAGCGGTTCGGCCATCTCCGACAGCGTGCTTCAGGATGCCATCGGGTTGCACAATAAGACCAGGTCGCTGCTGAGACAGGTCTATGCTGTACGTAAGCAAGACCCGCCCCTGCTCTCCGGCGAAGAGGCGCTGGATGTGGTGATGGCGACCATGGTGTTGCCCAAGGAGAGGGCCAACGACTTGCTGAAGCGGCTCATCCCCGAGCTCGAGCAGAGGAGTCAGCCGCCGGTGGCACCAGGGCCGAGGATAATGGTCACGGGCAGCATCATTGACCATCCCACCCTCATCCGCATGGTGGAGGAGTCGGGGGGTATGGTAGTAGCCGACGACCTGTGTACTACCACGCGCTACTTCTGGTACCCGGTCCGCGAGAACAGGGACCCCCTGGGTGCCCTGGCCCGGCACACTACGGAGAAACCAGTCTGCGCCTGCATGCATCCGATGGAGGCCCGTCTGGAGTATATGCTGGAGCTGGTCAGGGAGTATAACGTGGCGGGCATCATCTACTTCAACCTGATGTACTGTGACCCCTTCCTCTACGAGGGGGTGCTTTTCAAGAAGAAGCTGGAGGCGAAGGGGATACCGACGATAGCACTGGAGACCGAGCACACACCCTCGGGGATAGGCCAGCTCAAGACCAGGGTCCAGGCCTTCTTGGAGATGCTGTGAGCGGTTTTCGGTGGCGATAGGAGAGATAGACGATGGCAACTGTAGGGGTTGATGCTGGCTCCCTCACCACAAAGGTAGTGGTGATGGAGGACTCCAGGGTGCTGTCCCGAAGCCTGGTGCATAGTAGCGTCGCTGGCGCAGCCAGCCAGGGCATTCAGGAGGCCCTGAAGGCCTGCGGACTGTCCCTGGAGGGGGTCAAGGCGATAGTGGCGACCGGCATAGGTAAGAAGGAGGTGGCCGAGGCCAGGGACACCGCAACGGAGATCGTATGTGATGCCAGGGGTGCCCTGCACCTCGTTCCCTCGGCGCAGACGGTGATTGACATCGGCGCCGAGAACAGCCGGGTGATCCGGTGCGACGCCACGGGCAAGGTGGTGGAGTTCGTGCTCAACGATAAGTGTGCTGCCGGCACCGGCGTGTTTCTCGATGCCATGGCCAAGGCCCTGCGCGTGCCTGTCTCCGAGATGGGAGAGCTGTCCCTCAAGTCAACACAGGACGTGAACATCACCGCCATGTGCGTGGTGTTTGCTGAGTCCGAGGTGGTATCCCAGATACATCGCAGGTTGCCCAAGGAGGACATCCTCAATGGGATACACAAGTCCATTGCCACAAGGCTGTATGGCATGGTGAACCGCGTGGGCGTGAACAAGGACGTGGTGGTTGTAGGGGGGTTGGCCAGGAATATCGGTGTGGTCAGGTGTCTGGAAGGGCTCGTTGGCGTTGACGTCGTGGTGCCAGAGAACCCTGAGTTTGTGGGAGCTGTGGGGGCGGCTCTCATCGCTGCGGAAAGGAGCTAGCACGCTGATGAGGACGGCTGGCATTGACGTAGGTTCACTGACGGGCAAGGCGCTGATACTGGAGGACAACCGCATTCTCTCCTGGAGCCTGGTGTCCACCGGTCCTGACAGCGCGGAGACCGCGAAGGAGGCGACGGACATCGCGCTGCAGAAGGCCAACATGACCCTGGACAAGCTTGACTACATCGTCTCCACGGGCTACGGCAGAGTGGTGGTGCCTTTCGCCCACCGCAACATCACCGAGATATCCTGCCATGCCAAGGGGGCCAACTGGTTTTTCCCTGCGGCCAGGACGATCCTGGACATGGGGGGGCAGGACTGCAAGGCGATAAGGTGCGATGGGACGGGCAAGGTGGTCAACTTCGCTATGAACGACAAGTGCGCCGCTGGCGCCGGCCGCTCCATGGAGGTGATGGCAGACCTGCTCCACATATCTTTGGCGGATATGGGCGGCCTGTCGTTGCAGATGGTGAACGGCGAGGTGCCGGTCAGCAGCACCTGCGTGGTGTTTGCCAAGTCCGAGGTGCTGGCCCACCTGCGCCAGGGCACGCCGCGGAACGACATCCTTGCCGGCCTCTGTGCCGCGCTGGCCACGAGGGTGTATGGCCTGCTCAAGCGCGTGGGCATAGAGCCGGAGTTCGTCATCAGCGGGGGTATCGGCAAGAACATCGGCGTGGTGACGCGGGTGGAGCAGAAGGTAGGCCTCAAGGCCAATATCTGTTTCGAACCGCAGATAGTAGGGGCGCTGGGTGGGGCCCTCTTCGCCCGGGAAATGCTCGAAAAGCAGAAGAAGAGGTCGGCTGCTGCTGCCTAGTTGTCCCTGAGACCAAATAGGGTATGGCTGCGTCGTGATCGCCAACTACGGGTACGCCGACGGCTCGGGCGAGTATTTCATCACCATTGACACGGACAGGTGCGACGGCTGCGGCGAATGCGTCAAGGTCTGTCCCAGGGGCTTGTTCGAGGTCGCGCCCGATGACTACGATAACCTCGTGGCCCGAGTCAAGGACGAGTTTGTCAAGAAGGTGAGCTACATCTGTCCCGGATATCACAGGTGCAGCAGCCAGGGAGCCGATTGCCACTCAGCCTGTGCCAGAGAGGCCATCGCCCACACCTGGTAACCCTCCACCCCCCCCTTGTAGCAGGAGTTGCCCTCCGCGTCCTGTTGTGGTATATTAGCCCGACCGAGTGTTCAGTCCACATACAGGAGGTGGTGTCTTGGTACAGGAAGTGGCCATTCGGACCTACAGCAAGGACCAGCAGTTGGTGAGGGAGCGGCGGAAGCAGATAATGAAGGGAGCGCTGCGCGTCTTCATTACCAACGGCTATCACCGCACCTCGACACGTCAGATAGCCGATGCCTGTGGCATGAGCGTCGGCTCACTCTATCACTACGTGGGGTCGAAGGAGGACATCCTGTACCTGCTCATCGAGGATACGCTGAGCACCACGCTACAGGCCATGAGCGGGGCTGTACGCATCTCCGACCCCATGAAGGCGCTGGTCTATGCTATTGACAGGTGGATTCGCGTCATGGATGAGACCCAGGAGGCGACCCTGTTTGCCTACCAGGAGCTGAGGAATCTGAAAGCCGCTGGCCGTTCCGGTCTGCTGGACATAGACCGACGGGTCGCGGAAGTATTCGAGAGTATCATCGCGGCCGGGGTGAAGAAGGGACAGTTCCAGGTGGCCGACCCACGGCTGGTGGCACACACCATAACGGTTATCGGCCACATGTGGGCCTTCCGGCGCTGGTTCTTCAGACAGTACTATACCGTTGACCAGTTCATCGAGAAGGAGACGCGGCTCATACTGGGTGGGGTGGTGTCCAGACATGGTGGTAATGGTGGCGGGAACGGCCCTGGAGTTTTGCGACCACGTAGGGAAGCGTTATAATTCCTCTCGTGCCTTTGAATGGGCCGCCATCGGACCATGTTGAAAGGAGGGCCAGGATAGTTGACAGCCAGGGGAGAGGTCGAGATAAACGAGCGCTATTGCCTGGGGTGTGGCTACTGCGCTCATTTCTGCAACCGAGGATGCATCGTGGTACCCGGTGACAGGTTCACTCCCCAGGGATACCTGCTTCCCGTGTTCGTCAACCAGGAGAAATGTACCGGGTGTGCCATGTGCTCCTGGATGTGTCCCCAGTTCGCCATCGATGTGTACAGACATGTTGATGCTGGTGCTCCCGCCAAGGGGACGCCCAAGGGAAAGGCGAAGCCCTCGAAGTGAGCGACAGGATCCTTTTGTTGCGGATGCAGGACGACAAGCAAAGGAAGTGAGGCTGAACTGAAGTTGGTAGAGAAGCTGTTCGTTCAGGGCAACGAGGCGATCGGGTGGGGGGCGCTCATGGCTGGCTGTGAGGCCTTCTTCGGCTATCCGATAACGCCCCAGAACGAGGTCATAGAGTGGTTCTCCAGGGAGTACCCTAGGAGGGGCTTGGTCTTCCTCCAGTCCCAGTCCGAGACGGCCTCGGTCAACATGTTGTATGGGGCGGCGTCCACGGGCATCAGGGCGTTGACCTCGACCTCCAGCCCCGGGTGGGCCCTGATGCAGGAGACGATGTCCCACGCCGTCAATGCGGAGTTGCCCTTTGTTGTGGTGGTGGTGCAGCGTGGCGGGATTGGCCAGGGAACGACGCAGCACGCCCAGATGGACTACACCACGGCCACTCGCGGCGGCGGCCAGGGGGGCTACCGTGTGCCCGTAGTTGCCCCTGCCTCGGTGCAGGAGACTCACGATTTCGTCCAGCTTGCCTTCTACCTGGCCGACAAGTACCGAACACCCGCGATAGTGCTCACCGACGGCCTGCTGGGACAGATGATGGAGGGGTTGGAGGTGAAGTGCCTGGACTTCGGCCCGCTTCCAGAAAAAGACTGGGCGCTGCGGGGTCGCGCATATCACCCGGATGGAAAACGGCGTGCCCATATATGCGAGTCTGGCCTGGTGCCGCTCGAGCTTCATGTCTTGAGGACTTATCTCGACTACATTGCCCACTGGGAAGCCAAGTTCCGTGAGATGGAGAGGAACGAGGTAAGGTATGAGTCTTACCTGCTGGAGGACGCAGAACTGGTATTGGTGGCCTACGGCTACGTGGCCCGCGTCTGTCTCGATGCCATGGACGAGGCACGGAGCGCCGGACTGAAGGTGGGCTTGGTCCGGCCCATCACGGTGTGGCCTTTCCCGAAGCAGGTCATCAGGGAGCAGGCTGAGCGCGGCGCCAGGTTCCTGGTGGCGGAGGATAGCCTGGGCCAGATGGTGGAGGACGTGCGTTTGGCAGTAGAAGGGCGGTCTGAGGTGTACCTGCTGAGCATGCTGTCGCGGCACGTGAAGAGCCCTTCAGGGATGATACTCTCGGACTCAGTGCTGAATGAGATACATCGCCTGCTCGAGAAGGTGGGAGGGCGAAGATGAACAGGTCGCTGGTCTATGGTGGTGACAAGTTCAACATTCGCACGCCAGCGCCCCTGCACTGTCCCGGCTGCCACCATCCGCTGGCGAACAAGGCAATCTGCGATGCCATCGAGGCCCTGGGTCTGGTGGGTGAGGTAGTCGCAGTATGGGGAGTTGGTTGTGCTGCCATGGGGATGGCGACGGTGAACCTGGATTCCATCAGCACCGCGCATGGCAGGGCCCTGGATGTGGCCACCGGGATAAAGCGAGCGCTGAGGGGCAAGCCGCTGGTATTTGCCGTTATGGGCGATGGAGACTGTGTGGCCATCGGCGCTGAGGCCCTCTTCAATGCCGCAGCCCGCGGGGAAAAGGTGACCGGCATCATGATAAACAACGCCAACTACGGCACCACCGGCGGGCAGATGGCCCCGACCACCTTGCTGGGGCAGGTCACGGCTACCACTCCTGAGGGCAGGAGTGCCGAGAGCACAGGGTTTCCGGTCCATGTTCCGGAGATGCTGGTGCCATGGAAGGGTGTGACCTATGCGGCGCGAGGCTCAGTCCACACGCCAGCGAATTTCCAGCGCACCAAGGGGTATCTAGAGAAGGCATTCAAGAAACAGATGGATGGGGTGGGTTTCACCTTTGTGGAGGTCGTCTCCGCCTGTCCTTCCGACTGGCACATGACTCCCGTGGACTGCCTTAAGTTCATCGAGGAGAAGATGCTGGCCGAATACCCTCTGGGCGAGTTCAAGGACGTGGATACCATCGTGTAAGTACCGTCGTCGTTGTGTGCGACCGGTGTCCATGTATTGAGGAGGCGGCTTATTGGAAACGAAGGATAGCAGGCACAGCGTGATAATGGCCGGGATAGGTGGCAAGGGAGTCTTGATGGCTGGTCAGATACTAGCCAAGGCGGCCCTGCCGCAGTACAAGTACGTATCCTGGACGCCTACCTACTACACACTCATGCGCGGTGGAGCTTCTGAATGTACCGTGATCATGTCCAACGAGCACCCCGGCGCACCGGTACTGCCGCTGGCAAGGAAGGTGGTGGTCTTCGAGCCCTCTCAGCTCAAGCCGTTCCAAGGCCGTGTTCGGCCCGGTGGCATACTCATCACTGAGAGTGCGGGGCTGCCCGAGATAGACCGAGACGACGTCAGGGTGCTGAAGGTGCCGGCGGTGGATGTTGCCAGTAAGCTGGGCGATGTCATGGCGGCCAACTTCGTCCTCCTCGGTGCCTACATCGGCGTCAGCAAGGCGGTCAGGCCTGAGCTGGTCGAGGCAGAGCTGGAGAAGAGGTTCGGCCACAAGGGGAAGGTATTGGACATCAACCGGGGGGCGTTCAGAGAGGGATTGAAGCTGGCCGACGAGGCAGGCTTCTAGGAGCGGGCCATCAGGCCTGCCCCCTCGCACCAGCCGCGTGCCCTGCGCTTTTCTCGGCAGCAATAAGGGCGGCGCCAAGGGCAGCCGTTATCTGCGGCTCTTCAGGCACCAGCAGCTCGACGTGCAGCGCTTCGCTCACGCTCCTCACCAGGCCTATGTCCCTGGCCCCACCGCCGGTTACGGCACAGTCAGGCTCCAGTCGCACCCTCCTCACCAATGCCTCTACCTTGGAGGCTATGGCGCGGTGGACACCCGCCAGTATGTCTTCTTTGGCCGCCCCCTCGGCAATACGCGACACGGTCTCCGATTCCGCGAACACGGCACACCCGGTGCTGAACTCCACGGGATGGTGAGACTTGAGGGCCAGTGGTCCGATGTCCTCAAGCCCTATTCCCAGTATGCGCGCGATTATCTGGAGGAAGCGGCCGCTGCCCGCGGCGCACTTCTCGCTCACCACGAAGTCCAACAGCTTGCCCTGAGCATCCACACGGGCAACCTTGGTAGACTGGCCCCCGATGTCAATTATCGTCCGCACTGAAGGGAAGAGATGGTTCACCCCCTTCCCCTGGCAGGAGACATCGCTCACCTGAAACGCGGGGATGGTCACTGCTGAGGCTCCTAATCCGGTGGCCACTGCGCCTGCGATGTCCTTTTCCGTCAGGCCCGCTTTGGCCAGGGCGGCCTGCACCACCCTGCGGGCGGCAGCGCCGTAGCTCCCACCGGATGGTTGCACCTCGGAGGCGATTACCCTGCCGTCGCTGACCAGCACCACCTTGGAGGATGCCGAGCCTATGTCAATGCCGGCGTATATCACCTGGCCCCCTCGGTGAAGAAGGAGACCTGCTCCAGGCGGCGCTCTGCCGTGGCGGCCTGCCCGCGTGCCACCAAGTCTCGCCCATGGAGGGCGGCCCCTATGGCCCCGGTGAGCAGCGGCTCCGGTGGCACGAGCACCGGGAGCCCGAGCCTCTCCTCTACCGCCTTGACCAGGCCCACGTTCTTGGCGCCACCGCCGGTGACCACCACGTCGCGCTCTATCTTGAGCCGCTCTACCATGTTGCATATCCTGTTGGCGATGGCCTCGTGAAGGCCGGCAATGATGTCCTCGGTGAGGACTCCCTCGGCCAATCGTGATGCCACCTCCTGCTCGGCGAAGACGGTGCAGGTATTGCTTATCTTTACTTTCCCCTTGGCCCGCAGAGACATTGGCCCCAGCTCCTCCAGCTTGACCCCCAGTGCCTCGGCTATGACCTCCAGGAAGCGGCCGGTGCCCGCGGCGCACTTGTCGTTCATCACGAAGTCAATCACCTTGCCCTCGTTTACCTTGATGCCTTTGCAGTCCTGGCCGCCGATGTCTATGACAGTCCTGGCGGAGGGGAAGAGGCCGTTGACCCCTTTCGCATGGCACGATATCTCTGTGATCTGCCTGTCGGCGAAGGGGACATTTATCCTGCCGTAGCCGGTGGCCACCACGAAAGAGATGTCGCTGAAGGCGAGCCTCGCCCGGGACAGTGCCTCCTCCATGACCCTGTTGGCCAGGCGGCGGTGTTCCGCCCCGGTGGGGCCGACCACGGAGGCCAGCACTTCCTCGTTCATGATGACCACCTTGGTCATCGTGGAGCCAACGTCTACCCCAGCGAAGTACATATCAGTCTTCCTGCGCTCGCTTCAGGTACAGACTAACACATGGGCTGCGGCTATGCCAACCGTGCCTTGGATTCCACTTGGCGGCACTCCCAGGGCAGGACGTGGTATCATTTCGCCGTGGACTGGCCGCAACTGGGGTTGCTTCTGCTCATAGGCCTGGCGGGTGGCGTTTTCGGTGGAATGATGGGCCTTGGTGGTGGGGCTTTCGTCGTCCCGCTCCTCACCCTGGCCCTGGGCCTGCCGATGCACGTAGCCATCGCCACCAGCCTGGTGGCGGTGACCGCCACGGCGTGCACCGCCGCTGCCGCCTATGTCAGGGCCCGCTTCACCAACATCAGGCTGGGGCTGCTGCTGGAGACTACGACCGTCG
>JBFMDE010000042.1:0-15078 GCA_040754215.1 Chloroflexota bacterium | reverse complement strand
AGTCTATCCTGTTGATGTAGTCTGAGGCCTCTTTCTCGATGGAGTTGGTGAGGTGCTCGATGAAGTAGGAGCCGCCGAGAGGGTCAACGGTGTCGGCGACGCCGCTCTCGTAGCCCAGTATCTGCTGTGTACGCAAGGCGACGGTCACCGCGTCCTCGCAAGGAGGGGCGTAGGCCTCGTCATAGGAGTTGGTGTGGAGTGACTGGGTGCCGCCCAGCACCGCAGAGAGCGCCTGTACGGTGACGCGGATGATGTTGTTCATCGGCTGCTGTGAGGTCAGGGTGCAGCCGGCGGTCTGGGTGTGGAAGCGGAGCATGCATGAGCGGGGGTCTTTGGCACCGAACCTGTCCTTCATGATGTGGGCCCAGAGGCGCCGCGCCGCGCGGAACTTGGCTACCTCTTCGAAGAAGTTGTTGTGGGCGTTGAAGAAGAAGGAGAGCCTGCCGGCGAAGGCGTCCACGTCCAATCCGGCGTCTATGGCTGCCTGGACATAGGCGATGCCGTTGGCCAGGGTGAAGGCCACCTCCTGGGCTGCGGTGGAGCCGGCCTCCCGGATGTGGTAGCCGCTGATGCTGATGGTGTTCCAGCGGGGCACGCTGTCCTTGCAGTACTTGAAGATGTCGGTGACCAGCCGCATGGAGGGCCTTGGCGGGAAGATGTGAGTACCCCTGGCGATGTACTCCTTGAGCACGTCGTTCTGGATGGTGCCGTCGAGCTTAGAGAGGTCTATGCCCTGCTTTTTGGCTAGGGCGACGTACATGGCCAGCAACACCGGTGCGGTGGCGTTGATGGTCATGGAGGTAGAGACCTTATCCAGGGGGATGTCCTGGAAGAGGACCTCCATGTCCTTGAGGGTAGAGATGGGGACGCCGACCTTGCCGATCTCGCCTTGGGCCAGTGGGTGGTCTGAGTCGTAGCCTATCTGGGTGGGCAGGTCGAAGGCGATGGAGAGGCCGGTCTGTCCCTGCTGGAGGAGGAAGCGGTAGCGCTTGTTGGACTCCTCGGCGGAGGCGAAGCCGGCGTACTGGCGCATGGTCCAGAGTCTGGCGCGGTACATGGTAGGCTGGATGCCGCGGGTGAAGGGGAACTCGCCCGGGTAGCCGAGGGAGGAGTTGTAGTCGAGGTCGGTGAGGTCGTCCGGGGTATAGAGGGTCTGGATCTCGGTCTGGGAGGAGGTCTCGAAACGTTGCTGGCGTTCGGGGAACTTCTTGACGGAGGGTATGAGGGTATTCTCCTGCCATTCCTTCTTGCTCTTGGTCACCGTGTCCCTCCCGGTCGTTACTCGTGGTGGCAGAGCCCTGTCGTGAAGCCACAGGATTTTAACATACGGCGGACTGGTGGACAAGGTAAATTGGAGGTGGTGCTAGGCGCTCCTTGTTTTTGCGACCTGTTCGTGCTAAATTATACGCTTTGGTGGGCTGGCGACGGGTCCGTATGTAGCTCTTATCGGAGGCAGGATGCGCGAAGAGATAGAGAGAATCGCGGCGGAGTGCGGGGTGGAGAGGGGTGCCCTGATACCCATCCTGCAGAAGGTCCAGGAGAGGTACGGTTACCTCTCCCCTGGGGCAATCTCAGAGGTCTCCCGGCTGTTGAGGGTCTCCGACAACGAGGTCTTTGGGGTTGCCAGTTTTTATGCCCAGTTCCGTTTCACCCGCCCGGGGAAGCACTCTGTCAAGGTCTGTCTGGGCACCGCCTGCCATGTGCGCGGTGGCGCTACCATTCTGGATAACGTGGAGCGCGACCTTCATATCAGGGAGGGTGGGGTGACAGAGGACTACCAGTTCGGCCTGGAAAGGGTGGCCTGCTTCGGCTCCTGTGCCCTCGCCCCGGTGATGGTGGTGAACAAGGATGTCTATGGCCGTATGACCGTGAGCAAGGCGAAGGACATCATTGGGAAGTATAGGAAGGCATAGCGGATGAGCTTCGAGGATATCCGTCGTGAGGCAGAGGCAGAGTGGCGGGCGCTGCAAAGCAGCCCTAAGCCGCGTATCTTCCTCGGTGCCGGCACCTGTGGCAGGGCCGCTGGGGCGGATGAGATAGGGAAGACCATACGCAAGGAGCTGTCCAGGCATGGCATAGAGGCCATCATCACCGAGGTGGGCTGCATCGGGCTCTGCTATGCCGAACCCCTGGTGGACATCAAGAAGCCGGGGAAGCCGCGTATCTGCTATGGCGACATGACTCCAGAGAAGGCCGTCCAGCTCATCGAGGACTACCTGGTGAAGGACAACCCGCGAGCCGACATGGCACTGGGCATCATCGGCGAGGGCAGCGTGGACGGCATACCCAGTCTGTTCGAGCTGCCGGTGCTCAAGCCCCAGGTGAGGATAGTGCTCCGCCGCTGCGGCTTTATTGATGCTGAGGACATCAACCAGTACATCGCCAACGGCGGCTACAGTGGCCTGTCCCGGGCCTTGAAGATGACTCCGGAGCAGGTCATCCAGGAGGTGAGGAAGTCGGGGCTGCGCGGTCGTGGTGGCGCAGGGTTCCCGACGGCGCAGAAGTGGGATTTCTGTCGCAAGGCTCCTGGCGACGAAAAGTACATCATCTGCAATGCCGATGAGGGCGACCCCGGGGCCTTCATGAACCGCTCACTGCTCGAGGGCGACCCGCATTCGGTGCTCGAAGGGATGGTCATCGGCGCCTATGCCATCGGGGCGGACCACGGGTACATCTACTGCCGTGCCGAATACCCTCTGGCCCTGGAACGACTGAGGAAGGCCATAGCCCGGATGGAACAGTATGGCCTTATTGGCAAGAACATCATGGGCTCTGGGTTCGACTTCCAGGTGACGATCAAGGAAGGCGCTGGTGCCTTTGTCTGCGGCGAGGAGACCTCGCTCATGGCCTCCATCGAGGGCAGGCGGGGCATGCCCCGCTCGCGCCCGCCCTTCCCTGCTATCTCCGGCCTGTGGGGTAAGCCGACTAACATCAATAACGTCGAGACATGGGCCGACGTCGCCACCATCCTGCGCGAGGGTGGCGAGTGGTATGGGAAGCACGGGTCTGAGCAGAGCAAAGGCACGAAGACCTTCTCCCTGGTGGGCAAGGTGGAGCGCACCGGACTCATCGAAGTACCCCTGGGAATGAAGCTGAGGGACATAATCTATGGTGTTGGTGGTGGGGTGCTGGGTGGGAAGGCTTTCAAGGCGGTGCAGACTGGCGGGCCTTCCGGCGGCTGTCTGCCGGCGAGCATGCTGGATTCTCCGATAGACTACGAGTCCCTGACGGCTGCCGGTTCCATCATGGGCTCGGGCGGCATGATAGTCATGGATGAGAACACCTGCGTGGTGGACATCGCCCGCTACTTCCTCAACTTCACGCAGGCCGAGTCCTGCGGCAAGTGCGTCCCCTGTCGTGTGGGCACCAGGCAGATGTTGCAGATACTGGAGCGCATAACTCGTGGTCAGGGGATGCCTGAGGACATCGGGGACCTGAGCAGGATCGCCGCTACCGTGAAGCAGGGCTCCCTCTGCGGCCTGGGCCAGACGGCGCCGAACCCGGTGCTCACCACACTGCGCTATTTCCTCTCCGAGTACGAGGCCCATGTGCTGGAGAAGCGCTGCCCGGCACTGGTGTGCAAGGACCTGATAGCCTTCTACGTGCTTCCTGACAAGTGTTCTGGCTGTGGTATCTGTCTGCGGGCTTGTCCTGTGGAGGCGATAGCTGGCGGCAAGAGGATGGTGCATGTCATTGACCAGCAGAAGTGCGTCCGCTGCGGCACGTGTCTCGACGTATGTCCAGCAAAGTTCGCCGCTGTGACCAAGGTATCAGGGGAGAAGGTGGAGGTGCCCGGAGAGCCTGTACCCGTAACCAGCAAAAAGGCTTAAGTGCTCAGACTACGCGAAGGAGACAATGAACATGCTCTCGCTGAGGATTAATGGGCAGGAGACTAAGGCGAAGGAGAATGAGAGCATTCTCCAGGCCGCCAACAGGGCAGGCGTCTACATCCCTGCGCTCTGTGCCCATCCCGACCTTGAGCCGGCTGGCACGTGTAACCTGTGCCTGGTGGAGGTCGAAGGGATTTCTGACCTGGCCAAGGCCTGTGTCACCAAGGCGGCCAGGGATATGGTGGTTCACACGGATTCGGCCAGGATAAGGGAGGCCCGCCTGGCGGCATTGAAGAAGCTCTTTGCCGAGCACCCTCATGCCTGTCTGGTCTGCGAGCGAAGGGTCCGTTGCAAGCCTTTCGATATCTGTCTGAGAAACGTGCAGGTGACCGAGCGCTGTATCACCTGCCCCAAGAATACCCGCTGTGAGCTTCAGAAGGTAGCCGACTACGTTGGCCTCGTGAGCGAGGCTGTTCCAGACTACAAGTACCGTGGTCTGCCGATGGAGAGGGATAACCCGTTCTTCGACCGGGACTACAACCTTTGCATCTCCTGCGGCCGCTGCATTGCTGCCTGTCGTAAGCTGCGGGGCATTGAGGCGCTGGACTGGGTGCAGAAGGATGGGTACCGGCTGGCTGGTCCAGTGAAGGGTACGCTGAAGGAGTCTGGTTGCAAGTTCTGCTTCACCTGCGTCGAGGTGTGCCCCACGGGCGCGCTGGTGGACAACGAGGCCAGGTACACCGGCATCGCGGATAGGGAGGCCTATGTGGTCCCGTGCCGCAATGCCTGTCCCGCCCACATTGACATACCGCGATACGTTCAATACATCGCCCTGGGGCGTCCTAGCGCTGCGCTGGCAGTGATTCGAGAGACAGTGCCTTTCCCTGGCAGCCTGGGCAGGGTGTGCATCCATCCCTGTGAGCAGGCGTGCCGGCGTGAAGACCTTAACCAGAACCAGCCGGTCTGTATAAAGTTCCTCAAGCGTTTTGCCGATGACCATGACACCGGTGCCTGGCGCGAGCACTCTAGGAAGAAACCTGCCACGGGCAAGAAGGTGGCGGTGGTGGGGGCCGGCCCGGCGGGGTTGACTGCCGCCTATTATCTGGCCAAGCAAGGCCACGTCGTGACCGTGTTCGAGGCCCTTCCAGAACCTGGTGGCATGATGAGGGTGGGCATACCCGCATACCGCTTGCCCCGGGATGTCCTCAGCCGGGAGATAGACGAGATCAAGGGCGTGGGAGTCGAGATAAAGACCAATACCAGGATAGATTCTCTGGACGAGTTGTTCCAGCAGGGCTACAGCGCGGTATTCCTCGGCCTTGGTGCCCATGGGCCGATGAAGATGGGCGTGGAGGGCGAGGACAGCCCTGGCGTGCTCGAGGGGGTGACCTTCCTGAGGAAGGTCAACCTTGGTGAGAAGGTAAGTGTGGGAGACAAGGTAGCGGTCATCGGCGGCGGCAACGTGGCTATAGACTGTGCTCGGGTCTCACTGCGTGCTGGGTCTAAGGATGTGACCATAGTCTACCGGCGCACCAGGGCCGAGATGCCCGCGGCAGCCGAAGAGGTCGAGGAGGCCCTGCATGAGGGGATAAAGGTCGTCTACCTGACTGCGCCTAGCAAGGTGAGCACTCGCGACGGCAAGGTTCTACTGGAGTGCCTCAGGATGAAGCTGGGCGAGCCCGATGCCAGTGGCAGACGCCGCCCGGTGCCGATAAAGGGCTCTGAGTACACTGAGGAGTACGACAGTGTACTGGCGGCCATCGGACAGACGCCACAGGTTCCGGAGAAGTATGGGGTGAAGGTGGCGAGGAATGGCACGGTCCAGGCCGATGGTAGCCTGGCCACGTCCCGCAAGGGGGTGTTCGCTGGCGGCGATGTGCAGATAGGCCCTGCCTCGGTTATAGCGGCCATTGATGCAGGGAGAAAGGCCGCGGTCGCAATAGACAAGTACCTGGGCGGCAAGGGTGATATACAGGAAGTCCTGGTTGAGCCTGAGGAGTTCTCAGCGGTGTTCGGACGCGAGGACGGTTTCGCCTTCAAGGGAACGCCGAAGATGCCCATGATCCCGAATGAGGAACGGCTCGGGGGATTCGAGGAGGTCGAGACAGGGTATCCTGTTGATGTGGCTATTGCTGAGGCCAAGCGCTGCCTGCGCTGTGACGCTAGGTTGAAGCTCAGCCCTGTCCCGCTGCCGCCAGAACGTGTGACCGAGGAGGCTTACTCCGAGGTCTGCTGAGGCTTACTAGAACTCAGAGGTCTTGATCACCTGGCAGTGCTGGACACTGGAGACTCCGGGCATTGCCGAGATCTTCTCCACTACGCTCTTGATGGTGACCGGTGCATCAATGAGGGCCACCATATCGTAGTTCCCGGCCACGTCGTCCACCAGCACTACTTCCTTCATGTTTCCTATCTTGCGTATCAGTTCCATGCTCTGGGTGCTGTCCATGCCCTCGTCAAGCTTGATGAAAACGTAGCCTCTTAATCCCATTGCTTGTGCTCCCTTCTCGGTGCAACGATGACAGACGACCTAAGCCGAGCCGTCAGACAGGTACTTGTTCATAGATGCTGCGGCGCGCTTGCCGGCGCCCATGGCGCTGATGACCGTGGCTGCACCCGTGGTCACGTCGCCGCCCGCCCAGACGCCCTTCTTGGTGGTCTGACCAGTGAGCGGGTCCGCGACCACCGTGCCCTGAAGCGTGGTCTCAAGTCCACTGGTGGTGGTGGGCACCAGTGGATTGGGCACGGTGCCCAGCGCGATGACCGCCGTGCTCACTTCCATGGTGAACTCGCTGCCCTTTTTCACTATTGGCCTGCGCCTGCCGCTGGCATCCGGCTCGCCCAGTTCCATCTCCACGCATTCCATGGCCGCTACCATGGCCTTGTCGTTGCCATGGAAGCGTACCGGGTTGGTCAGCATCTTGAAGATTATGCCTTCCTCCTCGGCGTTCTCCACCTCCTCGTGACGGGCCGGCATTTCGGCGCGGGAGCGCCGGTATACGATGTAGACCTTGCTGGCGCCGAGCCTTAGGGCGCAGCGGGCGGCGTCCATGGCCACGTTGCCGCCACCGATTACGGTGACGACGTTTCCCACTATGACCGGCGTGCGATACTCCGGGAAGCGGTAGGCCTTCATCAAGTTTATCCTGGTGAGGAACTCGTTCGCCGAGTAGACCCCGCCGAGGTTCTCGCCCGGGCATCTCAGGAACATGGGAAGGCCGGCCCCTGTACCCAGGAAGATGGCCTTGTAGCCGTCAGCGAGCAGCTCATCAACGGTCAGAGTCTTCCCCACGACCCAGTTGAGGTTCACGTCTACCCCCAGGGACTTGACGAAGTTGACCTCGGTCTGGACGACTTGCTTGGGCAGGCGGAACTCCGGGATGCCATACATCAGCACCCCGCCAGCCACATGGAGCGCCTCAAGGATGGTCACCTCGTGTCCGGCCCTGGCCAGGTCGGCGGCCGCCGTAAGTCCGGCGGGGCCGGAGCCGACAACCGCCACCTTCTTGCCGCTGGGGGGGGCCATTTCCTGCTTGGTCTTCCAGCCCTCTTTCAGCTCCCAGTCGGCGACGAAGCGTTCCAGGCGTCCGATGGCGACGGGGGCGTTCTTTTTGGCCAGGGTGCATACCTTCTCGCACTGGCTCTCCTGTGGACAAACGCGACCGCAGATGCCGGGGAGCGCGTTCTTGCCCTTGAGTACCTTGACTGCATCAGGCATGTTGCCGGCGCGCAGGGCGTTGATGAACTCAGGGATGTCCACATTCACCGGACAGCCCTCGATGCAGGGCTTCTTCTTGCACTGGATGCAGCGACCGGCCTCTTCCCTGGCCATGTCCTCGTTGTAGCCCTGGGCGACCTCGTTGTAGTTGCTGGCCCGAACCGCGGGCTCTTGCTTGGGCATCTCCACCCGGTTGAGGTTCAGCTTCTCTGCCATCTACCTAGCCTCCTTGCCCGCGGCCGCGAAGGAGGCCAGCTCCCTCTCCCAGGCTTCCAGGGACCGTTTTTCTTGCTCCAGGTAGGTACGCTGGCGGGCCATCAGCAGGTCCCAATCAACCGCATGTCCGTCGAAGTCGGGGCCGTCCACGCAGGCGAACTTGGTGACGCCGCCGACCTCGACGCGGCAGCAGCCGCACATGCCGGTGCCGTCCACCATTATCGGGTTGAGGCTGACGATGGTCTTGATGCCATAGGGCTTGGTGGTCATGCAGCAGAACTTCATCATGATGGCGGGGCCAATGGCGATGACGCGGTCCACGCGTATGCCGCTGTCGAGGACCTCCTTGAGCGGCTGTGTCACCACGCCCTTTCGTGCGTAGGAGCCGTCGTCAGTGGTCACCGTCAGCTCGTCGCTTACAGTCCTGAGTCGGTCTTCCCAGAAGAGGAGGTTCTGGCTGCGTGCTCCCATGACGGATATTATCTTGTTCCCGGCCTGCTTTAAGCTCCGCGCAATGGGGAAGATGGGTGCCACTCCTACTCCGCCACCCACGCAGACGACTGTGCCGAAGCTCTCAATCTCGGTGGGCAGCCCGAGTGGGCCGGCGAAGTCGGCCACTGAGTTCCCGGCTTTGAGGGTGGCCAGGTACTTGGTCTCTGTACCGACCTCCATGAAGACCACGGTGATGGTGCCCTCTGCGGCGTCCCAATCCGCAATTGTAAGCGGAATGCGCTCACCCTTCTCATCTATCCTCAGGATAATGAACTGTCCGGCCTTAGCCTTGCGTGCCACCGCAGGGGCTTCGATTCTGAGCAGATGTACCGTGGGTGTCAGGTCTTCCTGGAACAGGATCTTGTGCACAGTGCCTCCTCCTCGAGTAGACCCAGAGGGATTCCCGGTAAACCCGTCGCGGTAGTCTATCACAGCGTATCTTGTGCAGTCAACGACTCCAGATATAGAGAGGGGCCTGCTGTTCATAGCGGGAGCTCTGCGGGTACCTCCGCTACCACCGTGGTGCCTTCGTTAGGCCGGGAGTAGACCGCCAGCAGCCCCCCTACAAGGTTGGCCCGCTCCTGCATCCCGGCAAGGCCCATCTTGCCCGTGCTGGCCAGGTCACCGACCCGACGCGGCACGTTGAACCCCTTGCCGTTGTCGGCGATGATCACGGCCACGCGGTCGCTTTCGAACTTGACCACGACCTCGGCATGGGTGGCTTTGGAGTGGTGGCCCACGTTGCTCAAGGCTTCCTGGGTGATGCGGAACAGAGTCACCTCTGTTTCTGGAGGCAGTCGCCGGGGCTGCCCCTCGATCGTCACCCAGGTCTTAACCTCCGTCTTCTGCTCCAGGTTTGCCGCCAGGTCACGCAATGCCGGCAGGAGTCCCAGGTCATCCAGGATTGGAGGCCTCAGGTCCTGGCTGAAGCTGCGCAGGTCGCGCAGGATGTTATCTATGCGCTGCCTCAGTTCCTCCAGGAGCTCGTTGCTCTCCTTGGGTAGCCTGGAGCCGAGCAGGGTGCGGTCTATCTGGTGGCCCAGGGCCACCAGAGACTGTATCGTGTCGTCGTGGAGTTCCCTGGCGATGCGCCGCCGTTCCTCCTCCTGTGCCTTGACTGCGGCCTGTATGTAGAACTGCATGTTCTCCCGCTGGCGTTTCTCCTCCGTGATGTCCCTGCCGATGTGTTGGAAGGCGGTGACCTGGCCATTGGTGCTGATGACGCTGGTGGCCACCCTGACCACTACCTGAGAGCCGTCCTTTCTGACCATGTCCAGGTCTTCTGGTTTGTCCTGTGTCTCGCCGCGCAGCAGCCGGTCGTGTATCTTGCGGGATACCCTGCGCCCCTCGCCGGACAGTAACTGGCGGGCATTCATCTTGAGCAGCTCGTCCCTGGTGTAGCCGGTGACCCTCTCGCAGGCCTTGTTCGCGGCCACGATGTCCCCGTCCAGGTTGTGGACCCAGATCATGTCGCTCGCTGACTCGAAGATCTGACGGTAGTTCTCCTCGGACATCTGGAGCTGGGTAGTGACGGAGCGAAGCTCGGAGATGATGTCGCGTTCCCTCTGGTATAGATAGGCGTTTTCTATCGCCACCCCTATCTGGTTGCCGATGGCCATGAAGTGGTCCGTCGCCTGCTCCCAGTCCGGCGCAGGCTCCCTCGATGCTACGGTGAGGGCGCCCACAACACTCCCCTTGGACCTGAGAGGGACTGCCAGCACAGTGCGGTATCCCTCTTGATTCAGCAGGGTATCGGCGAACCTCGGGTCGTCACTCACCTTCTTTATCAGTACAGGCTCCCCAGAGGTGACCACCTTGCCGCTGAAGCCCTGCCCTGGTTTGATGGTGCCTATGCGTACCGTGAGGTGTATGGGGATACCACGCCAGGCCTTGAGATGGAGCTCTTGCGTTTCGCTGTCCAAGAGGTAGATCATGGCCGTCTTGATGCCCAGTACCTCGATGACCTTGTCTAGGGCATTCTCCAGCACCTGACCCAGGTCGAGGTACTGGCTCACGATGTTGGCGATGGCGTAGAGTGCCGCGAGTTGGTTTTCGCTCTTTCTGATGACCTCGAGTTTGGAGGTGAGTTCCTCGCGAGCGACCTCGCACTCGGAGCGGGCCACCTCGCATACATTCAGTGCCTCCGAGCGTTTTGCCTTCTCCAGCGCCCGTGTCTGGAACCAGAAACAGACCGCGAAGCTGACGCCGGCCACGCCGAGGACCTCGATAGTGGATATGAGGACGAAACTGGAGAAGAAGAGGGCGCGGGGCAGCATGACCAGCGTGCCGACCAGGATGGTCAGCAGGCCGGCCCTGAACCCGAAGGCATATCCTGCGTAACACACGGGGAGAAGAAACAGCACGCGCTCCATGGAGGCGAGGGCCTCCATGGTCCTGCCGGCATCTTTGCCCCACCAGCCGAGGATGTCGCCATAGTGTGCCAGACCCCCGATGAGCAGCATTGCCACCAGTATGACTAGAAGCAGGCCCCGGTGAGGCGCTGCTTCCTCTATTGAATTCGCAGCCCCTGCGCGTGTGTCGGTGGCAGTAGTTCCGGCGTCCAACCTATGGCGTCTCCGAGGTGTCTTCTAACGTGAACCAGCCCCGCTTCAGGCCGTATAGCACGGCTTCGGTTCGGGAGCTCACCGGGAGCTTGTTGAAGATGCTGGCAAAGTGGCTTTGAACGGTGCGGACACTGAGATACAGTTGGTCGGCGATGGCCTTGTTGTCCAGCCCGCGTGCGGCAAGCTTGAGCACCTCCATCTCCCTGTCACTGAGCTTCTCCACCGGCATTACCTTTGTCGTGGTGTCTGCGACGGGGATGAACCGGCGTAACACCTTGCGGGCCACGACGGGGTGGAGCACAGACTCGCCTGCAGCGACGGCCCTGATGGCGTCAATGAACTCCTGGCCACGGACGTTCTTCAGGAGGTATCCGGCGGCGCCGGCCTCCAGCAGGGCATAGATGTACTCGTCATTGTCGTAGGCGGTGAGCACGAGCACGATGGTCGAAGGGTGTATTTCCTTGATCTTCTTGGTGGCCTGTATGCCGTTCACCTTGGGCATGGCTATATCCAGTACCACGACATCCGGCTTCAGCGCTGCTACCCGGCCTATGGCCTCCTCCCCGTCGCTGGCCTCTCCGACCACCTCTATGTCGTTAGTCTGGCTTAGTAAGGAACGCAGGCCCTCTCTGACCATGGTATGGTCGTCGGCAAGAAGCACTCGAGTCTTTTTCATGGTTCACCGCTGGTCGCATACCATTGTGAGACGAAAGGGTTTCCGGGGCTGCTGCCGTGGCTAGTATAGCGCACGCCCATGGTGCCTTCAAGTACATAGTAGGTAGAAATACCTACTGTGACCAGTCCGGGACAGGGTGAAAATGCCTAGTGTGTTGAGAGTATTGGCCGACACGGTCGTGGGTATGAGACATGCCAGGGACAGGCCCGGCTTCACCTGGCCGCAGTCCAGAATTCATCTCCGCGGCGGATGTGCGGCTTCGAGCCGGGTGGTAAGCTGTAGACGGATGAAGAAAACGGAGGTAAAGAAAGGAGGTCGCGATGGGACTGAGGGCGTATCTGGTGATAAAGGTCAAGAAAGGCATTGGTCGTGAGGAGTTCGTCGAGGTCGTCAAGGGCTTGGAGACGATGCCGGAGGTGGACTTCGTTGACCCGGTGAAGGGTCTGGGCAATCTGGTGGTGATGGTGGACTGCCCGGTGACGGTCGAGGCGGTGGCGGAGAAGATAAAGGCCAGGCCCTGGGTAGAGAGCCTGGACATCCTGAGCATCGTGGACGTCTTCGAGCGCCACGCACCGGCAGGGAAGAAGGCACTGGCTGGGTGCTAGGCAACGCAACTGGCAGAACTAATTACGAAGGCCTGAGGGCCAAGGAGGGACAGATATGGGACAGAGAGCGTATCTCGTGATCACCTGCAAGGAAGGTACCGCGCGGGAACAGTTCGTGAACATCGTGAGGGAACTGGAAGCTACCCCCGGGGTGGACTACGTTGACCCGGTGAAGGGCCTGGGCAACCTGGTGATAATGCTGGATGCTCCGGTCTCGGTAGAGGAGACCGCTGAGGCCATCAAGGGCAAGCCCTGGGTCAAGAGGATGGAACTGCTGAAGATACTCGGGGCCCGCGAGCAGCAGAGCGTGTTCGCCAAGGTGAGGAAGGCAGAGTCCGCCCGGTAACTCCGCAGTACTGGTGAACATGCGGCTGAGGGCCTTGAAGCAAGGGGCGTCAAGGCCCTTCTTGCTTTCTGCCCTACGGCTGTCGGTTTGCCATGCGGCGCAGGGATGCGATAAAATCTGTGGGTTGTGCGGCGGACTTAACATAACGAAAGCCAGGAGATGTACGCTTCGCCTGAGAACAGTCGACTGAACCAGCACTCATCGCGCTGTCTATGGCGCAGCATTTCCTCCATAGCGCTTTTCGGCTTTTCTCGCGCGCAGCTTGTCCTCTCAGCGTGTCCCGCATCTCGACCCTGCCCCAAACCTACTCCCGGGGGGTGCAAATGACCACTATAGCCAGGCCAGTTGCGACCGTTTCCCTGACCATAGACGGCCGGAGAGTGCAAGCCCAAGAGGGGGCAACGGTGCTCGAGGCGGCCAGTCAAGCAGGTATCTACATCCCGACCCTCTGCTATTACCCCAGCCTGCGGCCCTTTGGCGGTTGCCGCCTGTGCATCGTGGAAATCGAGAAGATGCGGGGGTTTCCTACCTCATGTACTACTCCGGTGAGTGAAGGCATGGTGGTGCACACTGATACACCAGAACTCCAGGAACTGCGGCGTAACATCCTTGAGTTGATACTCACCGAGCATCCTCACGCCTGCCTCATCTGTGAACGCCGCAGCACCTGCCAGGACTACCATGTATGCATACGCAAGGGCGAGGTGAGCCAGGGCTGCGTGACCTGTCCCAAGAACAACCGCTGCGAGCTACAGGCAGTGGTGGAGCGCATCGGCATCAAGAAGGTGTCCCTCCCCTACACCTATAAGGAGCTCCCGGTGCTGCGTGACTCCCCCTTCTTCGACCGCGACTACAACCTGTGCATCCTCTGCGGCCGGTGTGTCAGGGTGTGCCAGGAGATACGCGGTGCCGGGGCCATTGACTTTACCTACCGTGGCTCTCGCGCACTGGTCGGGACCGCTTTTGAGCGCCCTCTCACGGAGGCCGGTTGCCAGTCCTGTGGTGCCTGCGTGGACATCTGTCCCACAGGAGCACTGGTGGACAGGGCCAGCAAGTGGGAGGGAGTGGCTGACCGCTGCGTCGCCACCATCTGTCCTTACTGTGGCGTGGGCTGCCAGCTCATCATGGAGCTCAAGGGCGACAGGATGGTGAGGAGCATACCCGACCCCGAGGGCCCGGTGAACCGTGGGCAGGCCTGTGCTAAAGGGAGGTACGGCATCGCCGACTTCGTACACAGCTCGGAGAGGCTGATGAACCCCTTGGTGAGGAAGGGTGGGGAGCTGGTGGAGGTGTCCTGGGGCGAGGCCCTGTCCGTGGTCGCAGAGAACCTGGGCCGCCACAAGGGTGACCAGTCCGCCCTCATCGCCTCGGCCAAGTGCACCAATGAGGACAACTATGTGATGCAGAAGTTCGCCAGGGCGGTGATGCAGACCAACAACGTGGACCACTGTGCGCGCCTCTGACATAGCCCCACTGTGGCCGGTCTGGCCACCAGCTTCGGTAGCGGCGCCATGACCAACTCCATCAGTGAGGTCGGCGATGCGGCGTGCATCCTGGCCATCGGCACCAACACCAGCCAGGCCCACCCTGTGCTGGCCCTTCAGGTCGTGAAGGCCGTCAGGAAGGGTGCCAAGCTGATCGTGGCCAACCCCAGGGAGATACCGCTCTGCAAGTTCGCCGACATCTGGCTGAGACAACGGCCGGGCACGGACGTGCCCCTGGTCATGGGAATGGCCAGGGTCATCCTGGACGAGGGGCTTGCCGACGAGGAGTTCATAAAGGAGCGCTGCGAGAACTTCGAGGCGTTCAAGGAATCGCTCAAGCAGTTTGACCTTGACACCGTGGAGAGGGTGACCGGAGTCTCCCGCTGGCAGGTCATCGAGGCGGCCCGGACCTATGCTACCTCCATGCCAGCCAGCATCCTCTACACCATGGGCATCACCCAGCACTCCCATGGCACGGACAACGTGATGTCCCTGGCCAACCTCGTCATGCTCACCGGCAACATAGGCAAGCCGTCCAGCGGCCTCAACCCCCTGCGCGGCCAGAACAACGTCCAGGGGGCTTGCGACATGGGGGCTTTGCCTAACGTCTTCCCCGGCTATCAGCGGGTTGATGACCCGCAGGCGAGGAAGAAGTTCGAGGATGCCTGGGGTGTGTCCCTTAGTCCGAAGCCCGGCCTCACCGTCACCGAGACCTTCCACCATGTGCTGGATGGGAAGTTCAAGGCGATGTATGTGGTGGGCGAGAACCCTATCTTGACCGAAGCTTCAGCCAGGCATGTGGAGGAAGCGCTCAAGAAGCTGGAGTTCCTCGTGGTCCAGGACATCTTTCTCACCGAGACGGCGCGGCTGGCCCACGTGGTCTTGCCAGCGGCCAGTTTCGCGGAGAAGGACGGCTCCTTCACCAACACCGAGAGGCGGGTGCAGCGGGTGCGCCAGGTGATAGAGCCTGTCGGCAATTCGCGCCCCGACTGGCGGATAGTCTCGCAGGTGGCACAGAAGATGGGGGCCTCCGGCTTCGACTACAATAGCCCCTCCGACATCATGGCGGAGGTCTCTTCGTTGACGCCCAGCTACGGCGGCATATCTCTGGAGAGGCTGGAGAAGGAGTCGCTCCAGTGGCCCTGCC
>JBFMDE010000041.1:9430-15581 GCA_040754215.1 Chloroflexota bacterium | reverse complement strand
AGGGCGTCGAAGATGTCGAAGTAGCTCGCAAGGACGCCCGCGCCCTCCAGTGGTGCCGTGATGCTTCGGCGGTGGCCGGGGCCTCCTGGCGATACGTCAAGGTCCCCTATGGTCTCTTTCAAGCATCGAAGGCGGCCACCTTCTCAGAGATCGTGGCCGAGATAGCGGTAAGAATGAGAGAATAGCACCACGCTTGTCATTGCTCCGGGAATACAGTCCATCATCGCGAGCGAAGCCTGGTGATCTGGACTGGGGGGACCTTGATTCCAGGGTGTCCCATCAGTACCCGGGCAGCAGCCCCGCAGCCGCACCAGATCGCTTCGTCGCTACCGCTCCTCGCGATGACAACCGAAGAGCATTTCCATGCTTCGCGGTGCTGTGGACAATCAGTCTTCAACTCTGTCTCCAATTGACGCTGGTGCGGGAGGTTGCTATCATGCGACCAGTCGGGACGAAGGAGACAGGGGTATGAAGCCGAAGGCGATGAAGCTGGAGGAGTGGGCCCGAAAGAGGGACGCAGAGGGGAACATCGTAGCCGCTGAGGTGACCTACGACTGACTGGAGCCCACGCTCCGTGTGGGCGAAGCAGTGCTTGCCGACTCCAGGTTGACCCCCAGGGATGGCGACTACGTGGTGGGCCTGATGAAGGAGTACGGGGCGGTCGCCATGCGCTACCGCGAGCAGGGCGGCAAGAGGTGGGTGGAGTGCAACGACGGCAAGGCAGACCTCAGCGAGTGCACCATCAAGGGCGTCATCGTAGAGAAGACGGTGAAGTTCAGGCCCTGACCTGTCTGTCTAGTCCGTGAGTCGGAGTTGAAAAAGCTCACCCCCGCAGGTGCAAATCACCCTCACCCTGACCCTCTCCCGTCGAGGGAGAGGAGATATATTTCCTCCCTCCCCTGGAGGGAGGGAGTCAGAGGGAGGGGGAGAATCCACGGGTTAAGGTGTCCGCTGTGACTGTGAGCTTGTACCGAGCAACTGCCTTGCCCTCCCTCGACCTTGACTGGCTGAGACAGGGCGTCGCCGGGATGCTGGCCGGCAACAGGGTGGTGCGCAGGGACGGCTCGGGTAGGGCGGTCCGCTACCACGCGCCCTCGCTGGTGCCGGAGCCGTCGCTGGCCCTCCGTGGAAGGTACCCGCACCAGTGGTTCTGGGACTCCTGCGCCCATGCCGTGGTGCTCTCCCATCTCGACCCCGAGATGGCCCGTGGTGAGCTACTGGGCCTTCTCAGCGCCCAGGATGAGCAGGGGTTCATCCCACACCAGATATTCAACACCGGGAAGATGCATTTCCTGGACCGACTGCTGGCCCGCTTCTATCCGTCACGCTATGGCTCGCCCTATCTGCAACCGCCGGCCCTGGCAGAGGCGGTGGAGGCTGTGTACCGCAGGGAGCCGGACCTCGACTTCCTGCGGCGGGTGCTGCCCGCCGTAAGGCGGTACTACTGGTACATCCGGAAGACGAGGGTCCGTGGTGGGGACGGGTTGGCAGAGATAGTGCACTCCTACGAATCGGGGAAGGACCGGAGCCGCGAGTATGACGAAGTCTATGGCCGGCCCCTCGGCCTCGGCCTCCGCCTGGCGCCGCTGATGAGGCTGATGATGCAGCAGCGGGCGCTGGACTGGGACCTGGAGCGTATCTTCAGCAGCAACCTGTTCCGCGTCAAGGACCTGCTGTTCAACTGCGTCTACGCCAGGAACCTGGAGGTCATGTCCGGCCTCTGCCGGGCGGCGTCGGAACAGGGCCAGGCCCAGGAGTTTGCCGCAGAGTCCAGGCGGGTGGAAGGCGCCATACTGGAGAAGATGTGGGATGCGGAGGCCGGGCTGTTCTGCAGTCTCGACGCCCGGGGCGGCGTCGACCGCCGGCTCAAGGTGAGCACGGTCTCCGCCTTCCTGCCTCTGATGCTGAGTTCGACAAGTGAGGCGACGGTGGAACGGCTTGTGGAGGAACACCTGGGCAACCCCGCCGAATACTGGCTGGAGTACCCTGTGCCCGCTGAACCGCTGGGCTCTCCGGAGGCAGGGCACCGCCTTACCGCCATCTGGCGTGGCCTGCAGACGTGGATGTACCCTAACTGGTTCATCGTCAGGGGCTTGCTCAGGCAGGCCCGGCGCTTCCCGAGGCACGCTGAGAGGCATGTTGGAATGGCACGACACATAACGGAGAGGAGCTACGAGCTGGTGCGCCGCTCCGGGTTCAGGGAGTACTACCATGCCCGGACCGGACAGGGGGCGAGGGCACGTCGCTTCGGCTCCTCGGCGCTGGTACTGGACATGGCCTATTGCATTGAGGGGGTGACTCATGGCTAAGGAGGCCTTTTCTCTCCAGGGGAGGGTGGCCCTGGTGACCGGGGGCAGTCGGGGCATCGGCAGGGCCATCGCCCTTGGGTTCGCGGCTGCCGGGGCGGACGTCGCCATATGCGCCCGGAAGCTGCCGGAGCTGGAGACAGTGTCCGGCGAGGTCCGCGGCCTGGGCCGGCGCTCCCTGGCCCTAACGGCCAACATCGGGGTCAAGGCCGAGGTGGAGGGCATGGTGCAACGCACCCTGGCCGAGCTGGGAGCCATTGATATCCTGGTGAATAACGCGGCTATGAACATACTCTCTCCCCTGCTGGAGCTCAGGGAGGACGGCTGGGACAAGATAATGGCCACCGACCTCAAGGGCTACTACCTATGCAGCCAGGCTGTGGGGAGGGTCATGGCAGAGAGGGGCAGCGGCAATATCATAAACATCGCCTCCACTGCTGCCTTCAAGGCGATGCCCGGGATGGGGGCGTACTGTGTAGCCAAGGCAGGGGTGGTGATGCTGACGCGGGTGCTGGCGGTGGAGCTTGCCTCGCGGGGCGTCAGGGTCAACGCCATCGCGCCGGGCATGGTCAAGACCCGGTTCAGCCAGCCCCTGTGGGCCGAGCCGGAGGCCCTGAAGAAGCAGGAGTCGCAAGTGCCACTGGGGAAGCTGGCCGAGCCTGAGGATATCGTGGGTGCGGCGCTGTTCCTGGCCTCGGACGCCTCTCGCTACGTCACCGGGCACACCCTGGTGGTGGACGGCGGCCAGCAGGCGTGAAGGGCGCCTAAACGCTCCCCTATCCTGGTGGCGTTCGCTGCGTTATTATCTGATAGCAACCCAATCCCCCTGCCCCCTTCCCTTGCCAAGGGAAGGGGGAGTAGATTCAAAGAGGGGACAAAGCCCCCTCTTATAACTCACTCCCTTAGTGACTGTAGTAAATGAGAGGGGGATACAGAGGTTTCTAAACCTGACCGAGGAGACGTAAGATGAGAAAACTGGTTGTCAGCATAGTACTTGTCCTGGTAGTGGCGCTGGTGGTGGGTGCCTGCGCCACTGGCCCTTCTGGTAAGGAAGGGCCGACGGTGATGCCTGCGCCGCTGCCGCCGGGCGTGCTCACGCAGACCGTGTCATCCCGCGACGGGGCGTACAAGGGTGGGGAGGGGCCTGCGGTGGACACCGGGGGCCAGGCGGTGACGGGGCAGTCCCTGACTACCGACCGCATGATCATCCGCACCGCGGCCATTGACGTGGTGGTGGACAATGTCCTGGGCGCGGTGGAGCGCATCGCACAGCTCGCCGAGCAGTCCGGGGGCTACGTGGTCTCCTCGAAGACCTATGGCGAGGGCAAAAAGCTCACCGGGACCATCAGCATACGTGTCCCTGCCGACCAGTTCGACGCCACCATGAGGTCGCTGCGGGCCATGGCGGTGAAGGTCCTGTCGCAGGACGAGTCCACACGGGATGTGTCCGAGGAGTACGTGGACCTGCAGTCGCGCCTGCGCAACCTGGAGGCCACGGAGCAGCAGTTGCTGCGGCTGATGGAAAAGGCCGCCACTGTGGAGGATGCGCTGAGTGTGCAGCGGGAGCTCGCCAAGGTGCGGGGCGAGGTCGAGCAGACCAAGGGCCGGATGCAGTTCCTGGAACGCAGCTCCGAGACCTCGCTGATCAACGTCAACCTTCAGGGCTCGGGACTGGACGCGGAGTTCGCTGCCTCGGCGACGGAGGTCCGGACCGGAGAAGAGGTCGGGTTCAGCGACTTCACCTTCGGCGGCGAGCCGCCCTATAGCTACGAGTGGAGCTTCGGCGATGGGGCTACCAGCGAGTTGAAGAACCCCGTCCACTCCTATCAGAAGCCGGGCACGTACACGGTGTCGCTCAGGGTCAAGGATGACAAAGGCCTCACCGATACTGAGACCAAGAAGGCATTCCTCACCGTCACCCAAGCTCCGGGCTGGGGCGTGGGCGATGTCTTCGGCGGTGCAGCAAAGGCGCTGGTCGCTCTGGCCAGGTGGCTGTTCACCGGCCTGGTGTGGATAGTCATCTTCATCCCAGTCTGGGGTCTTGCGCTCGGGCTGGCCTGGTGGCTGAAGAAGAGGAGGAAGGCGGCCTAGCAGGGTGCCGCCCCCCTCATAGTTCACTTGTAGGTCTTCACCACGCGCTGGGCCTTGAAGGTGGTGGTGGCGGCGCTGATGTAGCCCTGGGGGACCAGTTCCACCTCGCTCTTCACGCCGAGGACCTCCCCGATGTTGTCCTCGGTGCGCGCCTTCAGTCTGGCCAGGTCTTTGCTCGCAGGCAGGTATTCCGCTTTCACCTTCAACCTCGGGAGCACCCCGGGCTTGTCCACCACTATCTGGTAGTCCGGCGCCAGTCCCTCCGTCCTCGCCAGGGCCTCTTCCAGGTCCAGGGGCAGTATCTTCCTGCCGTTGACGTTGACTATCTGGGAAGCGCGGCCTTTCACGTAGGACATTCGCGGTAGTGTGCGACCGCAGGGGCAGGGCTGGTAGGGGAGGATGTGGGCCACGTCCCCCAGGCGGTAGCGGATGAGCGGCATGGCATCGCCCCACAGGGGGGTCACGATCAGCTCCCCATCCTCGCCCGGGGGCAACGGCTTCAGCGTCTCCGGGTCCACCACCTCGATGAGTGTGAGGTCGGCGAAGATGTGCATGCCGTTCCTCACCTCACACTCGACGGCGGCCACTCCCAACTCCACCGAGCCCCACAGGGTCATGAAAGGTATGCCGTAACGCTCCTCGACCTTACGCTTGCTGGTCTCGGCCAGGGCCTCACCCACCCCGCTGACCATCCTGAGCTTGGTGTCCCTGATGTCTATGCCCAGCTCCTTGGCCCGCTCGAAGTACTTAACGACCAGGCTGGGCATGTGCTCGATGACGGTGACTTCCGCCGCCCTGGTGAGGTGTATCTGCTGGTCGGTGTTGTACCGGCCGGCGCTCAGCATCACCATGGTGGCGCCCATCGTCTTGTAGCCCCAGTGGCAGCAGTCGAACCTGGTCAGCACCTGGACCACGTCCCATGGCCTGGCCCCAAGCGTCCATCTCCCCCTGGCCTCGCCGTAGAAGAACACCTTCACGTCCCTGGCGCTGAAGGGGACCGCCTCCGGGATGCCGGTGGTGGTCCCTGATGTGGAGTGGAACATCTTGACCCTGTTCAGTGGGATGGCCAGCTTCTCGGCAAAGGGCCTGCCTCGAATGTCCTTGACGTCGTCCGTGACGGGCAGCTTCTGCAGGTCATCCAGGCCCTTGATGTCCCCGGGCTTCACCCCGGCCTCGTCCAGCTTG
Source organism: Chloroflexota bacterium (assembly GCA_040754215.1). Lineage (GTDB taxonomy): Bacteria > Chloroflexota > Dehalococcoidia > JACPPY01 > JACPPY01 > JBFMDE01. The sequence goes on along the minus strand of JBFMDE010000041.1, from coordinate 9,999 downwards.
CGGCGATAGAGGGCTGTCTTTTCGTAGGCATGTTGTACCAGTTGCTGCAGGCGCTCCCCCTGGAGCCTTCTCAGCTTCTTCGGGGGCAGGGTCTCCACCGCTTCGTCCCAGTATTTTCTCCCTTTAGCCATAGCTCTTCGCCTCCTTTCCTTCCCTTCTTCGCTTGCCCAGACCGCCCGTCCGGGCCCTCAGCAATTCTAGTGCCCGGGGGACCGAAAGACAACAGAGCGTTTGAAGTGGTTCTGCCTCTGGTGTTATCATGCCACCTGACCTGAGACTGGTCAGGGTTGGTGTTCTAGACTGATGGACGCGCTCTTCGGTTGCCTGGGGATTGCAGCGTTCATCGTTGGCTATGCGTTTCTGTTGCATGGCGTGGTCCGGCGCCACAGGTTCCAACTGCGGTCGTTCCGGCGACGCCTCTATGTGGCGGGGGCGCTGATAGCAGTCGGGACGGCCGGTATGGTGGCGGGTTGGGCTTTGAGTGCCGGCCTGATAACGCTCCCCTCGATTGTGGCCGGGCCGCAGACATCCGTCGTGGCTCCACCGCTTACGGCGGGGCCTACGACTCC
>JBFMDE010000041.1:0-9330 GCA_040754215.1 Chloroflexota bacterium | reverse complement strand
CAGTCGGGACGGCCGGTATGGTGGCGGGTTGGGCTTTGAGTGCCGGCCTGATAACGCTCCCCTCGATTGTGGCCGGGCCGCAGACATCCGTCGTGGCTCCACCGCTTACGGCGGGGCCTACGACTCCGGCCCTGCCGCCCACTGTAGAACCTACAGCTCCGGCCTCAGCTCCATCGCCGTTTCCCGACTGGTTGTCGGAGTACTGGAGGGCGGCACTGGACGTTGCGGTGTGGAAGGTCCTTGCTGTGCCCCTGGCCGTGGGGCTGGGGCTCGGGCTGGCGTGGTGGCTCGCGCTCGGGGTGGTCCCGGCATGGCTGGAGAGACGGCGGAACACCGGGCGTGCGTCACCCGGTGAGCAGTAGCCGGAATACTGCTGCGCGGCTATCCCTCCACTGTGGACCGAGAGCCTGTCAGTCTCTCCTTGCATGTTTGCAGGCGTCCCTGGAGCCCGCAGGCCTGGCAGGGGCCATACCGGCAGTCCGGGGTTTCCTCGCACTGGTGTGCACGGCGTAGCTCTGCCTTCAGGAAAGAGGCGCTGACGCCGCTGTCTATGTGTCCCCAGGGCAGGGGCTCATCCAGGGAGAGCTCCCGGTGGGCGTAGAACTCCGGGTTGACCTCGGAGGCAGCGAAGGCGGCCAGCCAGTTGTCGAACTTCAAGTGCTCGCTCCAGGCATCGAAGCGGCAGCCGGAGCGCCAGGCATGGTAGATGACGCGGCCTAGCCGGCGGTCTCCCCGAGCCAGCACCGCCTCCAGCAGGCTGACCTTCGCCTCGTGCCATGAGAGGTGTGCTCCCTGCCGGCGCAGGGAGTGGCGCAGGGAGTCTAGCCTGGGGCGCAGCTTCTCCTCCCGCACTTGGGGCAGCCACTGTATCGGAGTATGCGGCTTGGGCACGCAGGTGGCGGCGGTCACCCTCAGGTTCGGGTATTTGCCCACCGTGTCTCGCGCCGTCCGGCGTATCAGGCCGACCAGCTCGCCGATGGCGGCTACGTCCTCGTCCGTCTCGCCGGGCAGGCCGACCATGAAGTAGAGCTTCAGGCTCATCCAGCCACGCTGAAAGGCGGCGGCGGCAGTTGCCAGGATAGCGTCCTGGGGGAGGCTTTTGTTGATGGCCCGGCGCAGCCTCTCGCTGCCGGCTTCCGGAGCGAAGGTGAGGCCCATCTTGCGCCTGGCAGGCAACGCCTCCAGTAGCTTCACCGAGGAGTCGTCAATGCGCAGGCTCGGCAGTGACAATGACAGGTTCTCCCGCTCGTACTGGCGCGCCAGCGAGGTTACCAGCTCCTGAATGCCGGGGTAGTCGCTGGTGCTCAGCGAGACCAGCGAGACCTCGCTGTAGCCGCAGTTCCACATGAGCTCACCGATTGCCTGGACGACCTGGTCCTGGGGGCGCTCCCGCGCGGGCCGGTACATGAACCCGGCCTGGCAGAAGCGGCAACCGCGGCTGCAGCCACGCTGTATCTCTACTGCGCCACGGTCGTGCACCACCTCGATGTAGGGCACCACGGGCCGGGTGGGAGGGGGTGGAAGGGTGGCGACGATACGACGCTGGATGGCCGCCTTTGCCCCCTGTGCCCGCGGTGAGACATGGGCCAGGCAGCCGTCAGTGTATTCCACGTCATAGAGGGTGGGGACATATATGCCGGGGATGAGGGCTGCCTGGCGTAGCAGCCCCCTCTTGCCCCGTCCCCGGTTCTCCCGCAGCAGCTCGACCAGTTCCAGCAGCACCTCCTCGCCCTCGCCGATGACGAAGAGGTCAATGAAGTCGGCCATGGGCTCGGGGTTCATGGCGCAGCTCCCACCGGCGATGACCAGGGGGTGGGTGTCGTCGCGCTCAACGGCCAGGGGCGGTATGCCGGCGCAGTCGAGCATGTTGAGGACGTTGGTGTACGTCAGCTCGTATCCCAGGGAAAAGCCGAGCACGTCGAAGTCCCTGAGGGGACGGCGGGACTCCAGGCTGAACAGGGGCGTTCCGCTGGAACGCAGCGCGGCCTCCATGTCGGGCCAGGGGGCGAAGGCCCGCTCTGCCAGCACGTCGGGCCGGGAGTTGAGGATGTCGTAGAGTATTGGCAGCGCCATGTTGGACATGCCGATCTCGTAGGCATCGGGGTAGATGAGGGCGAAGTGGAGGGGGGTTGCCTCCCAGTCCTTGACCACGGCGTTCCATTCCCCTCCGCTGTAGCGGCCCGGGCGTGTCACCTGGGGGAGCAGGCGGTGAAGGTCGGTCAAGGTCTTTCCCTTCGACAGGCTTCGTCGTGAGGACTTCGTCTGAGCTCAGTCGAAGACCTCAGCCGAACGGCTCAGGACTAGCCTCCAAGAGCGCCATTATAGCCTGCGCCTTCAGGCCAGTCCAACTAGATGTTGGAGGTGTGACAAGGCCATGTCCCGTGGTGGTACAATAGGCTACCGTAGGACTCGTTTCACGCCCTCGCTGCTTTGTACTATGAGTGGGTGTTCGAGAATCGAAGGTTTCGCCGGATTATTGCAGGAGGTGCCGATGGTCGAGGAACTGCTACCAGGCCTATACCGGATAGAGGTCCCACTGCCGAACAGCCCATTGAAGGCCCTCAACTCCTACGTGGTGCACGGCCGCGACCGGTCGCTCGTGGTGGACACGGGGATGAACCGGGAGGAGTGCCTTCGCCCTATGCTTTCGGGGCTGGAAGAGCTGGGAATGGACCTGCGCAAGACCGACTTCTTCATCACCCATCTCCACGCAGACCACCTTGGCCTGGTGGGCAGGCTGGCGAGCGGTAGCTCAAGGGTGTACTTCAACCGGAGCGACGCGGCCATCACCAACTCGGAGAGGTCGGAGGAACGCTGGCAGCAACTCCATGCCTTCTACCTGGCCAATGGCTTCCCCGAGCCTGAGTTGAACGAAGCGTGGAAGAGCCACCCCGGGAGGAGGTACAACGCTGGGCGAGGTATCGACTTCCACATCGTGGAGGAGGGCGATACCATTGGGGTCGGGGACTACCTTTTCACCTGTGTGGAGACGAAGGGCCATACCCCGGGGCACATGTGCCTCTATGAGGCCAAGAAGAAGGTTCTTCTCTGCGGAGACTGTATCCTCTTCGACATTACCCCCAACATCACCTTCTGGCCTGAACTGGACAACTCCCTGAGGGACTATCTGGCGAGCCTGGAGAAACTGGCTGCGCTGGACGTGGCGCTCGTACTGCCCGGCCACCGGCGGGCTTGGCCGGACCTCCGGGGGCGCGTAAACGAGCTAAAGGAGCACCATCGAGCGAGGCTCGGGGAGGTGCTCTCGGCACTCGATGATGGGGCCAAGACTGCTTTCGAGGTGGCCCCCCACGTCACCTGGGACATCGAGTGCGACTCATGGAAGGAGTTTCCACCGACACAGAAGTGGTTCGCTATCGGGGAGACCGTGGCTCACCTGAGGTACCTGGAGAAGGAAGGAAAGGTGCGGAGGGCGGAAGCCGGTGGCAGGGTGATGTGGACAGCCAGGGGTAGTTGACTACAGGGGAGTATGGTGGTATAATAAAAAATGTCCCAAGTGGCTGGGCGGGGGAGGCGTCAGCCTCAGCGCCGGGTAGCGGTTTCGGAGAGGGTGCAGACCTGAGACCGAAGGGTGACCGGAGAGCGAGGAGGATGCAGCAAACCGGAAGGTCGCTTGGGGCGTTTGTTTTTCCGAACCCCCCATTCCCTCAGGGCGGCGATGGCCCTCACTGCCCTCTCTGCCGAGGGGTACACAGCACGAAAGCCGGTTTCCTCCACCTTCGCCAGAAGTCCCTCACCCCAGCGGCCCAGGAGGCAGGTGGCCACAGGCTTCCTCGCCCTGATGGCCAGTCTGGCTTCGGAGGTTTGACAACGTGCGGAGGGGAGTATAATATTCCGCGTATCCTTGGGCGGGGCAGGCCCTTAGTTGCCCCGCATTGGCAAGTCCATGAAGGCGCTCATCCTGGCTGCGGTCTTCACCCTGCACGCTGTGGTGTTCTTGCTCCTGTACACCAGGCGTCCTGAGCGCATTCACTACGTACTCTCCATCGTCGGCTTCCTTCACCTGGCGGCCTACTACGGGTACCGCACCTGGGCCTTCTACAACCATCCCAGCCTCTATCTCGACTGGGTGTCCTATCTGCGGTGGTCGGGCGCGGTCATCTGCGCACTTGGAGCGGGACCCCTGGCGCTCAGGCTCTACTCCAGGCTCCGCGCCAAGGTTGGCCGGCGGGCGGCCTCTACCGAGTCCTGAGAGCCCTCCTCGGTCAGGAGCTGAGCCAGAGCACGTCACCGCAGAGGTCGGCCGGGTGGCGGCGGCTGGAGAAGGACTCGAACTCCATCTTCTCCTTCCCCAGGACCGTGTCCGGCCCGTGGCCGGGACAGACCACCGTGTCGTCGGGCAACGGAAACAGCTTGCCGGTGATGGAGACCACTATCTGCTGAAAGTCTGCCGGCCGCGATGTCTTCCCTGGCCCTCCGGGGAACAGGGTGTCTCCGGAGACCAGGTACTTGCCATGGAGGAGGCAGACCGAGCCCCGGGTATGCCCCGGGGTGTGAATCACCTTGAGGTGCTGCCTGCCTACCTCGATGACGTCGCCGTCCTGGAGCGAACTTTCGGCGGCGGGCCATACCCGCAGAGCTTCCTCCCTGTGCGCGGCTACCGGTATCTGTAGCCTCTGCCTCAGCTCAGCCAGTGCCTCCGTATGGTCGGGGTGCGTATGGGTGAGCACGATACACCTGGCATTCAGGCCTTGCAGGTGTGGCAGGATTTCGCCTGCGGTGCCGGGTGCGTCGACGACTATGGCCTCCCGGCTCTCGGGACAGCTGACGAGGTAACAGTTGGCCTGGTAGATGCCCAGTGGCAGCTTCTGGACCACGATATCGGCGCGGTGTGACGTCATTCTTTCCTCTGGGTCAGCAGCAGGCTGTGCGGGCGCTAAGGCCCAGCTCAGGTAGAGTGTGGCCCTTCTTGCTGTACGGTAGCGGTGCCGTTTCCCCCGGCACACTTTGCGCGGTACATGGCTTCGTCGGCACGGTGCATCAGCTGGTCAAGGCTCTTGCCGTCGTTGGGGTAGGTGGCCACCCCGATGCTGGCGCTGAGCAACGCTGTCTGGGACGGCCCTATCTTCGCCGGCTGGAGGTGCAGCAGGGTGCAGAGCCTGTGCGCCGCGGACATTGCGCCCTGCCGGTCCGCGCCGGGGAGCAGGATGGCGAATTCCTCGCCTCCGTATCTGCCGATGATGTCGAACGTCCTTGACGCCTGCTTCAGCACTGCCGCCACATGGCGCAGGGCCTCGTCCCCGCCACGGTGGCCGAACCGGGCGTTGACGTCTCTGAACTTGTCCAGGTCCAGAAATAGCAGGGAGAACCTGAGATGGTGCCTTCGGGCACGGGCCAGCTCGGCCTCTGCCAGGTGCAGGAAGTGCTTGCGGTTGTACAGCCGGGTCAACCAGTCCATGCTCTCCGACTCCTCAAGCCGGCGCCGCAGGCATTCCAGCCGCTCTTGGAGCAGGGCACGATGCAGGTGGTGGGACAGCGGGACCGCGGCCTCCCGCAGCAGTCCGAGGTCCGCCCTGACGAACTGGCCCTCGCTGGCTCCCAGCAGGTTCAGCACGCCGGTCACTTCACCCTGGCCGACCAGCGGCACCTGGATGCAGGAGTTGAGGCCACGGCTGTAGAAGTGCTTGAGGTCGTCATGCGGCTTGTCCTTCAAGGTGCCATGGACCTTGACCTCCCTGGAGGCGGCAACGAGTCTCATGTACGTGTTGAGCGCGGGCATCTCCTCCTGTGCCTCGTCGTCGGGAATCATCCCTTCCAGTGGGGTACTATGCGTGTACCGACAACGTACTCTGGCAGCGTTCTCCCAGCCGTCTTCCGAAACGACTATGCAGGCATAGTCGAAGTGCATGTGGGCGTTGAGGGTGGTTGAGAAGAGCCGGAAGTACTCGTCCAGTGATTCGACGGCACAGGCCTTCCGTGCCAGCGTCGAGAGCAACCCGGCCCTTGTGCCGTCCGAGGGCTTGGCCTTCATTGGCCCATTCTAACAAGCAGGAGGCACGCCCGCAATCCCCGGGCTAACCCTCCCGTCCTGCCCTGTGCTACAATCACCCGGTACAGGATAGTCAGTAAGGAGGGAGCGGATGGACTTTCGGCAGTTACCGCGAGAGAAGCTGCTTGCCCTGCTGGACGCCTATGCCCGGCACACATTGGCCACCGATGGCCTCTGGTTCATGGCGGTGGAGGAGAAGTTCGGCCACGGTGCCGCCATGGAGCTGGATGCCAGGGTCTGGGAGAAACTGGCGGAACAGGAGTGCACGCGAGTCCTCGGCGCCCTGGGCGTCAGGGAGCGCAACGTGGCCACCGTGCTGCAGGCGCTTGAGGCGAGCCCGATGGCGCTCACGCTGGGACCGAGGACGGAGCTTGTCTCGGAGAACAAGGGCCTGGTCTGGTTCGAGGACTGCCGCATACAGAAGAACCGCATAAAGATGGGCCTGCAGGACTTCATCTGCAAGCCCATGGGCTATATCTGGTTCGAGGGCTTCGCCCGCGCCGTCAACCCCGACATAAAGGTGAGCTGCATCTTCTGCCATCCTGAGCCACATCCGCCGGACGAGTGGTGCCGCTGGGTGATGGAGCTTGTGCCCCAGCAGAAGAGATGAGGGCCTTCATCCTGGTCAACGCCAACACCGTGCGCCCTCCGGTGAGCCCGGTGGGGCTGGAGTACGCTGGCCAGGCCCTGGTCGAGGCAGGCATACCGGTGGAGGTCGTGGACCTCGCCTTCGAGCCGGACTGGAGGGGGGCGCTGGCCCGGGCCCTCTCCCGGGAGCCGCTGGCGGTGGGCGTTACGGTGCGGAACACCGACGACTGCTGCCTTGCCACCGGCAGGTCTTTCCTGCCCTGGATATGCGAGGTGGTGGCGGAGGCGAGGGGACTGACGGGGGCCCCGGTGGTGCTGGGCGGGGTGGGCTTCTCCGTTTTCCCCGAGGAGCTGGTGGCCCTCACCGGGGCCGATTTCGGCATCTACAGGGAGGCCGAGGAGGCCGCGGTGCTTCTGGGGCGGACGTTGGCCTCGGGTGGGGACGTGGAACGCATCCCCAACCTGGTCTACAGGCAGGACGGCTTGGTCCGGAAGGTCCAGTGTTCTGAGGTGGACCTTCGCCGCCTTCCGCTGCCCCGCCGCCGCCTGGTGGACAACCCGAGGTACCAGCGTGAGGGCGCCATGGTCGGCCTGGAGACCAAGCGCGGCTGCCCCAACCGGTGCATCTACTGCGCCGACCCCATAGCCAAGGGCAGCAGGACGCGCCTCAGGCCGCCGGAAGTGGTGGCCCGGGAGATGGAGGACCTGCTGGACCAGGGGGTGTCCTGGTACCACATGTGCGACAGTGAGTTCAACGTGCCGCCGGAACACGCCCTGGAGGTGTGCCGCCTGCTCGTCCAGCGCGACCTGGGTGAAAGGGCGGGGTGGTACACCTACTGTGCCCCTCTCCCTTTCGACCGTGAGTTGGCCGGGCTGGTGAAACGGGCCGGCTGTGCCGGGGTGAACTTCGGCGTGGACTCGCTGGACGATGGCCAGCTTCAGCGCATGGGCAGGACGCACCGACTGAGCGATGTCCAGGAGCTGGTCGGCCACCTGCGCGACGCCGGGCTCAACTTCATCTTCGACCTGCTCGTGGGCGGCCCGGGGGAGACGGAGGCCACGGTGCGGGCCACCGTGGAGCAGGCACGGCGGCTCGAGCTGCCGCTGGTGGGGGTGGCGGTTGGGGTGAGGGTCTATCCGGGTACGGGCATGGCCCTTCTGGCCGGAGACGGTGTCCTCTGCGAGGGCTTGCGGCCGGGTGGCCGGACGCCGCTCTGGCAGCCCTCTTTCTTCGTCTCCCCGGCGCTGGGAGACGACCCCGTGGGGCTGGTGCGGCGGCTGGTGGACGGCGACAGCCGCTTCATGCTGCTGGCTGCGCCCTCCGCCGAGGACAGCTACAACTACGCGGATGATGATTTCCTTGCCCGCGCCATCGAGAACGGCGCCCGCGGCGCCTACTGGGACATACTGAGGAAGGCGCGCAGGTGAGCACTCTCCCTGTCGCGTCTGCTCTCCGACCACAGGTAGAAGAGAGGGTACTCAACATGTGGTGTAGCGAAGCCCACCCTGCTCAACGGGTAGTGATTGCGGAGAGCCAGCCTCTGTAATATACTTGTAGCCACCTTTCGGCAAGAATGTTTCCCCGTCCCGACATGTCGGGATGGGGCATGGGGGTGAGGCATGAAGCTTTCCTGTCTTCAGGAGAACCTTAGTCGGGGGCTCGGCACTGTGGGGAGGGCGGTAGCCACGCGAACCACGCTGCCGATAACTCAGAACGTCCTTCTGGCGACCGACGGCGGTCGCCTCAAGCTGGCGGCCACCAATCTGGAGATCGCCATCACCTGCTGGGTTGGCGCCACCGTGGAGGAGGAGGGTGCCATCACGGTGCCCGCCCGCCTGCTCTCCGAGTTCGTCGGCTCGCTGCCCGCGGACAAGGTAGCCATGGGCTTCCCCTCCGGCAGCCGGGTGCTGGAGCTGCGCTGCGCCCGCTTCCAGGCTCGCATCAGCGGCACCGATGCCGACGACTTTCCTCCCATCCCCAAGCTTGCCGAGGGCGTCTCCACCTCTGTGGCGGTGGAGGACCTGCGCCAGGCGATAGCCCAGGTAGCCTTCGCCGCGGCCACCGAGGAGGTGCGTCCCGTGCTCACCGGCGTACAGTGCGAGTTCCAGGGCGACCGGCTCACCCTGGCCGCCGCCGACGGCTTCCGGCTGGCGGTGCGGCACCTGGCTGTAGCCACCCCGGTGTCGGAGAAGGTCTCCGCCATCATCCCCGCCCGTGCCCTTACCGAGCTCAGCCGCCTCTCCGCGGACCAGGAGGAGCCCATTCAGGTCACGCTCAACGCTCAGCGTGGGCAGGTGCTGTTCCGGCTCAAGAACGTGGAGATGGTCTCCCAGCTCATCCAGGGCACCTTCCCCAACTACTCCCAGCTCATCCCGCAGAGCTACACCACGCGCGCCATGGTGAGCGTGGGCGAGTTCACGCGCGCCACCAAGATGGCCTCCATCTTCGCCCGCGACGGCAGCGGCATCGTGCGCCTGGTGGTCACCCCGGGGGAGGGGACGGCAGAGGGCAAGATGACCGTGTCGGCTCGTGCCGAAGAGGTGGGCGACAACGTAGGCGAGCTGGACGCGGCCGTTGACGGCCAGTCCTCCAAGATAGCCTTCAACAGCAAGTACCTCAACGAGGTCCTTGGCGTGGTCAAGCAGGCGCAGGTGGTCCTCGAGACCACCACCCCCTCCAGCCCCGGCGTGGTCCGCCCCGTGGGCGACGACTCCTACATCTACGTCGTCATGCC
>JBFMDE010000040.1:0-15654 GCA_040754215.1 Chloroflexota bacterium | reverse complement strand
CTGCCAGCACGGCCTCCTGGATGGCGGCAGCGGTGAGGCCGTACCTCTCCAGTAGCTCCTCAGCCTTCCCCGACTTGGCGTAGGTGTTCTTGAGGGCCACGCTGCGCATGGGGACGGGGGCCTCCCTGGCCACCACCTGTGCTACCCTGCTGCCCAGCCCGCCATGCTCCAGGTGCTCCTCCGCGGTAACGATGGCGCCCGTCTCACGTGCCGCCAGCACGATGGCCTCCTCGTCCAGGGGCTTCAGCGTGGACATGTTGAGCACGCGGCAGTCTATTCCACGGGCCTTAAGTTTCTCTGCCGCCTCAAGCGCCTTGGCGACCATGATGCCGCAGGCGATGACCGTGGCGTCTCTCCCCTGTCTCAGCGTGGCCGCCTTGCCGATGGCGAAGCGGTAGCCCTCGCCGCAGACCACGGGCAGCTTGGGGCGGGGGAGCCGGATGTAGAAAGGACCCCGGGCCTTTGCCGCCGCCCTGACCGCCTGCGCCGTCTCCACGGCGTCGGCGGGGACGACCACGGTGAAGGGGGGCCAGGAGCAGGCCAGGGCCAGGTCCTCAACGGCATGGTGCGAGGCGCCGTCCTCGCCCACGGTGATGCCGCCGTGTGTGGCCACTATCTTGATGTTCAGAGCGGGCTGGGAGATGACCGTCCTCACCTGGTCGAAGCAGCGGCAGGTGGCGAAGACGGCGAAGGTGCTGACGAAGGGCGTCTTCCCCGAGGCCGCCAGCCCGGCGGCGACGCCCATCATGTTCGCCTCCGCCAGGCCCACGTTGAAGAAGCGGTTGGGGAAGGCCCTGGCGAAGAGGCGGGTCTGGGTAGAGCTGGAGAGGTCGGCGTCCAGCACCACCACGCCGGGGTCCTCGGCCCCCAGCTCCGCCAGCGCCGCGCCGTAGGCCTCCCTGACTCCCAGCTCTGCCGCCATCGCTACTCCAGCTCCTTCAGCGCCCGCTCCGCCTCCTCGGCGGTGGGCGCCTTGCCGTGGAAGTTCAGGTTGCGCTCCATGAAGCTCACGCCCTTGCCCTTGACGGTGTGGGCGATGACCACCGTGGGCTTTCTCTTTACCCGCCCGGCCTCCTCTAGTGAGGTCACGACCTGCTCCATGGAGTGCCCGTCTATCTCCAGTACGTTCCAGCCGAAGGCCCGCCACTTATCGGCCAGCGGCTCCAGGCCCATGATGTCGCAGCAGTTGCCGTCCAGTTGCTGCCCATTGTGGTCCACGATGGCGGTGAGGTTGTCCAGCTTGAAGTGGGCTGCGGCCATGGCCGCCTCCCATACCTGGCCCTCGTCGCATTCGCCGTCGCCGAGCAGCACGTACACGCGGTAGCCGCGGCGGTCGAGGCGGCCCGCCAGCGCCACTCCGACGCCGAAGGAGAGCCCCTGGCCCAGCGAGCCGGAGGACATCTCCACCCCAGGGGTCAAGGTCATATCGGGGTGTCCCTGGAGCCGGCTGCCCAGTTGCCTCAGTGTGAGCAGCTCCTCCAGCGGGAAGTAGCCGCTCTCCGCCAGCGCGGCGTAGAGCACGGGCGCGGCGTGCCCCTTGCTCAGGATGAAGCGGTCGCGGTCGGGCCAGCGCGGCTCGGCGGGGTTGTGGCGCAGCACCCTGAAGTAGAGGGCGGCGACGATGTCCGCGGCGGAGAGGGAGCCTCCGGGGTGGCCGCTGCCCGCCTTGGCGGTCATGGCTATGACGTAGCGGCGTAGACGCCTGGCTATCTCTTGCAGGTCGCGTATTGAGCGAGCGTTCGCCCCCAGTGATGCAGAAGCCCCGGCATGGCTTCCTGAAGCCGGGGCATCGGCTGGCGGCGTACCTGGTCTGGAGCGGGTATCATCTCTCCCGGGCAACGGCTTCTTACCTCCCTTGGAGCACCCAAATTATAATGTCGCGCGCCTGCCGCTGTCTATCGGTCGTGCCGTTGCACCTGCTGTGGGGTGAAGGTACAATCTCTTAGTACAGTGGCAGATGGAGTCCACAGCGGGAGGTGCAAATGGCGATATACGAGTATGTCTGCCCCAGGTGTGGGAAGGAATTCGAGGTGATGCGCCCGATTAGCGAGTCGAGTAAGCCTGCCGCTTGCCCCAAGTGTGGAGCAAGGGCGGAGAGGCTGGTCTCTGCCTTCAGTTCGAAGACCGGCTTCTATGTGAGGGTGCCGGAGAAGCCGCCCTTCCGTAAGAAGCAGGGACGGGCGGCCAGGAAGAGGTGAGCCGCCGCTTCGTGGTGCACAGACACCAGGCCACGCACCTTCACTACGACTTCCGGCTGGAGCTGGACGGGGTGCTGAAGAGCTGGGCCGTACCCAAGGGCCTTCCCGCCGAGCCGGGGGTGAAGAGACTGGCGGTGCAGGTGGATGACCACCCGCTGGAGTACGCCAGCTTCTCGGGCACGATCCCCGAGGGTATGTACGGGGCGGGCACGGTGGAGATATGGGACGGCGGGGGCTATAACCTGGTAGAGCGTGGCCCTGACCGTCTGGTGTTTGAGCTCGAAGGCAGAAAGCTCTGGGGCCGGTATGTCCTGGTACACACCCGCGGCAAGAACTGGATACTGTTCAAGGGCAGACCTTGACAGACGGAGACTACCTACATGGGTGTGATTGATGGACTCCACGGCCACAGACAGGGGGGAACTAGGAATACCCTAGCCCCCCTGTCTATTTCGACAAGTCCCTCGCAGGCGACCGGCCTGCTGACCACTCAGGGCGGCGCAAGGCCGCCGTGCAGCTCGCCCTGTCCTACTACTTGCGCTGCGCCATGTAGCCGCCGACAAGCGCCAGCAGGATCATGACCCAATAGACGATGTGGGTGAGCCACTGAGGGGGAATCCAGACCGGGTTCTGGAAAACGGTAGCGAACGTTAGCAACCACTCGACGAGGAAGAACAAGGCCAGTGCTATTCCCATAAGTATCATGCTTGCTGTCACCACCCTCCTTGATTTTCTGCCTTAAACCACCGGCTGTCTTGCCGAGTCGGTGGTTAAAGAGCCAAACGAAGCAGGTTGGACGGGAGCATAGCCATACTATGTAGCGACTTCGTTGCCAATAATACCTTGCGGGGCCACATTTGTCAATAGGTCTTGACCGGAATCAACCCGGGTACTGATTATCGCTCCTTGTGCAGGTGGCGCTCCAGCTCGGCGGCGTGGGCCTCTTCCTGCCTTCTCAGCGCCTTGACCATCTCCTGGGAGTAGCCCAGCAGGCCTCGCAGGACCTCGTCGTTGTGCTGTCCCAGCGTGGGCGGCGGGGGATACTCCTCCTCTATCCCCCCCGGCATCTTTACCGGGTTTCCCACCAGCCTTACCTCCCCGCCCCTGGGGTGCTTTATGTTCAGCACCATACGGTTGTGCTGTACCTGGGGGTCGGCTGCCACCTTGTCCAGGGTGTTCACCGGGCCGGCAGCGATGTCGTCCTGGCGCATGAGCGCCAGCCATTGCTCCGAGGAGGCCTGGCGCAGTCGCTCCGAGAATATCCGCTCGAACTCCTCGCGGTTCTGCCACCTCGCCTCGCGCGTGCTGAACCGCGGGTCGTCAATCATCCAGTCCAGCCCCAGGGTACGTGCCGCCCGCGGCCAGGAGATGCCCAGGGTGATGAAGCCGTCGCTCGTCTGGTAGGCGCCGTAGGGTATCAGGGAGAGGTGGCCGGAGCCTGTCGGCCCGGGGACTTCCCCGGAGCAGAAGTAGTAGGACAGGTGATAGGAGAGGAGCGAGAGGCAGGAGTCGAGCAGGGAGACCTCCACCCGCTGTCCCCTCCCGGTCCGCTCCCGACCAGCTATCGCGGCGCAGACGCCGAGCGCCGCCATGGTCCCCGCGGTGAAGTCGGCGATGGCAGGCCCGGTGCGGAGCGGGGGCCGCCCCGGCTCGCCGGTGATGCTCATGATCCCGCTCATGCCCTGGGCGATGATGTCGTAGGCCGGCAGGTCGCAGTAGGGCCCGGAGGCGCCGAAACCGCTTATCGAGGAGCAGATGATGCGCGGGTTGAGCTCCTTGAGCGTCTCGTAGTCTGCGCCCAGCCTCCGCATCACCCCGGGGCGGTAGTTGTCCCAGACCACGTCCGAGGCCCTCACCAGGTCATAGAATGCCTTTTTGCCCAGCTCCGTGCCCAGGTCCAGCACCAGGCTCTTCTTGCCCCTGTTGTAGGCGAGGAAATAGTAGCTCTCCCCCTGGTGCGACGGCCCGCCGAAGGAGCGCCCCATGTCCCCTGTGGGAGGAGGCTCGACCTTGATGACCTCCGCTCCCAGGTCGGCCAGGAGCATGGAACCGTAGGGCCCGGCCTGGGCATGGGAGAGGGCCAGCACCCTGATGCCCGACAGTGGTCCGTTCATGCGTTTCGTCCTTCAGTGGTGGATGGGTCGCCCACGATTAAGGCCCGCAGGCACCCTCGTCGCAGAGCCGTCGGCAGAGCTCCAGCCCCTTCTCAGTGAGCTCGTATTCATACAGAGAGTACCTGTTCTCCTGGCTCGACTTGAGCAGGTCGGCAGCGAGCAGGGCGCGCAGCCCGGCCTCGGCAAAGTAGTTGTAGAGGGGCAGGCGATGGTCCGGGACCGCCTTCGATGTCTTCTGGTACTCCTTGTAGACGGCGCAGAGCAGGCGTAGCGTTTCCTCTTCCAGGTCCTGAAGCACCTGTCTCATGACCTCGGTTGACCCGACCAGCTCGGCGAGTTCCTTCCGCGCGCTCGTGCTCATGGATGCTCCTCTCCAGCAGGCTCTGCCGCGGCGTCCGTGCCTTTCACCAAGACGAATTTCTGTACCTCCAGGGTCTCCAGGTGCAATACTGCCACCGTTGCCTCTCCTTCGAACTGCAGGTTACATTGCCCGGGGTTCAACAGCAGGTACGAGCCAGCCCTGGTCTCGAAGTGGTGGGTATGGCCGTAGACCACCACGTCATAGTTTCTATCAGCGGGAAGAAGGTGCAGTGCCCGCAGTTCGTGCATCAGGGCCACGCGTCTTCCCCCGAGCACCGTTTCGTAGTAGCCGCTGTACACCGAGCCATGGCGGGCAAAGGCTTCCCTGAGCCCGTGCCAGTCCCTGTCGTTGTTGCCGCAGATGGCGATCAACGGCACGTGCAGGTACTGGAATGCCAGGGCCATCTGCGGGGAGGAGATGTCGCCAGCGTGCAATACCAGGGCCACCCCTTCGCGATTGAATATCCCCACAGCACGGCGGATGGCCACGGCATCATCGTGGCTGTCAGCCATCAACCCCAGCTTCATCCTCTGCCCCACCCTTCAGGACCTCCCCTATATCCTCAGCCGCTCCAGCGAGTCCGCCTTCTTGAAGGCAGCCAGGCGCAGCGGCACCGTGGCATCGTAGTTGGCGTCGAACGCTATTTCAGCCACCTTCAGGTTGCGCGCCAACTCGCGGCCCAGGCGTGACTTCAGCAACGCCTCCTTGTACCCTTTGAAAGAGAGGTCCCCGGACCTGAAGGCATCCACGACCGTCTCTGCTGCCAGCACGCCGTACTCCATGGCCTGCGAGATACCCTCTCCGGTGAGCACGTCTATGCCCGCCGCCTCGCCGATGAGCAGCACGTTGGGCTGGGAGAACTCGGCCTCCGGGTCGAAACCCCGCTCCGGGAAGCCCAGCAGCTTGTGGTCGTCCAGCTTTATCCCCCTCCTCTTCAGCATCTCACGGAAGACGTCCACCGGCTTCACGTTCTTGCTCTCTTCCCGGCTCACGGAGTAGAGGCCGCATTGGAGGTGCTGCTTGCCGCGCACCAGGACCGGGAACTCCCAGTAGTAGCCGTAGGAGCCGAGGTCGTAGCAGTCCCAGTCGTTGAGCATCATCTTGTACAGCCACACCGGTTCCCTCTTTACGTCGCAGGGCAACTCCACCACCAGGTCCTGGATGAGGGGCTTGCCAGCGGGAAAGCCCATCTTGCGCCGCACCACGCTGTGGACGCCGTCGGCGGCTACCACGACCTTGGCCAGGTAGCTGCCCCGGCTGGTGCTGACGGCGATGCCGTCCCTCTCCCATTTGACGTCGGTGACCTCTTCCTCCTCATGCAGGGCGATGCCCCGCTCGGCGAGGGCCCTGGCCAGGGAGGCGTCGAACTCGTCGCGGCGGATGACCTTGACCCAGCCATGCAGCAGGTAGTCGTAGTTCCGGCCGTGGTAGCGGATGCGCTGGACGTTCAGTTGGGTGTAGGGCACGGTGAGTTGCAGGCCCATCAGGGACAGCAACAGGTCCACCTTGAGGGTGAGCCCGCCGCCACAGACCTTTTCCCGGGGGTGCCTGGCCTTCTCCAGCACCAGGGTGCGCCTGGCCAGGTCGGGGTCGAGCCTGTGGAGGTTCAGGGCGGCGGAGCACCCACCGGGTCCCCCACCTGCGATGACGACGTCGTATTTCTCCACGCTGGTCGCGCCTCCTTACTGGTGAGGAGTTTTCAGATTATAGACTGGCGGGCAGCAGTTTGGGAAGCCCTCCGCTGCGGTTGACGGAACGGCGTACCTCACGTATACTTGGCTATTGGATGCCCTGGCCGGGCAAGGCTGGGGCTTCTCTTTTGACCACCGCAGGAGAAGCTGGAACATGGGAAGGAAGGCTGAGAAGGCGCGGCAGCGCCAGTCATACCACGCGGCTTTCGACAAGGTCAAGCACGGCCACGGCGGGCGCAGCGTGAAGAAGAAGGACGAGGCCGCTCTGGGGAGATAGAGCCCTCACCCCCTACCCCCTCTCCCTTGGCAAGGGAGAGGGGGTCTACGGCCGTACCTGGCCGCTGCCGTAGACTACCCACTTGTAGCTGGTGAGCTCCCTCAGCCCCATCGGGCCGCGGGCATGGAACTTCTGGGTACTGATGCCCACCTCCGCCCCGAGCCCGAACTGCCCGCCATCGGTGAACCGCGTGCTGGCGTTCACGTAGACGCACGCCGCATCCACCTCGTTCAGGAAGCGCTGCGCCGAGGTGTAGTCCTCGGTGACGGTGGCCTCGGAGTGCCCCGACCCGTAGCGGGCGATGTGCTCCAGCGCCCCGTCCAGCGAGTCCACTATCTTTACCGCCGCCACCAGTGCCAGGAACTCGGTGCCCCAGTCCTTGTCTGTGGCCTCGGCGACCTTCAGCCCCGGCAGCGGGCTGAGCAGGGAGAGGGCCCGCCGGTCGCAGCGCAGCTCCACTCCGGCCTGGCATAGCTTCTGTGCCACACCTGGCAAGAACCTGGGTGCGACCGCCGAGTGCACCAGGATACAGTCGAGGGCATTGCACACCGTGGGACGCTGCACCTTGGCATTGTACACGATGGCCGTGGCCATCTCGGTGTTGGCGGTGGCGTCAACGAAGGTGTGGCAGACGCCGATGCCGCCGGCGACCACGGGCATGGCGGCGTTGTCCCTGACGAAGCTGATGAGCTCCGAGCCGCCCCGGGGGACGACCAGGTCTATGATGTCCTTCATCTTGAGCATCTGGCCTACCAGGGCGCGGTCGGTTGACTCGATGCACTGTACCGCCCCCTGGGGCACGCCAGCACGGCCCGCGGCCTCCTGCACCACCAGTGCCAGAGCCAGGTTGGAGCGTACTGCCTCCCTGCCCCCCCGGAGGATGACGGCGTTACCGGATTTCAGGCACAGGCTGGAGATGTCAACGGTGACGTTGGGCCGGCTTTCATAGACTGCCGCAATGACTCCCAGGGGGACGCGCTTCCGTCCCAGCACCAGGCCGTTGTGCAGGGTGCGCATGTCGAATACCTCTCCCACCGGGTCGGGCAGTGCGGCCACCGCACGCACGTCGGCGGCCATGCCCTCCAGGCGCTCCCGCGTGAGCAGCAGGCGGTCCAGCATGGCGGCGCCCATGCCCGAGGCCTTCGCGGCCTCGTAGTCTGCCTTATTGGCCTCCAGCACCTCGCCCTGCCGTGCCAGCAGGTCGGCGGCGATATTCAGCAGGGCCCTGTTCTTGACCTCGGTGGAGAGAAAGGCTAGCTGGCGCGATGCCGTTTTGGCCGCCTTCCCCTTCTCCTCTAGCTCAGCGATAGCGGACTGCATGGTGAGCTCCTTCCTTTGGACCGGTCCCGACATCGTCGGGGTTCGAAACACGTGGCCCCGCGCCTCAAAGCAGGGCCAGGTCGTTGCGGTGTACTACCTCGGAGCCGTACTCGTAGCCCAGCGTGGCGGCGATACTGTCCGAGCGGGAGCCCTTGATGGCCATGACATCCCTGGAGCTGTAGTTGGATATGCCGCAGGCCAGGCGCTTGCCGCGGGCGTCGCAGATGTATACCAGGTCCCCACGCTGGAACTCGCCTTCCACCCCCTGAATGCCTGCTGGCAGCAGGCTCCTGTTCTGTTTCTTGAGCGCTCGCACCGCGCCGTCGTCCACGATGACGCTGCCCCTGGCATCCAGGCCGCAGGCGAGCCAGCGCTTGCGGCTCTCCATCTTGTCCGCCCTGGGCGGGAAGAGGGTGCCCAGGTCCTCGCCGGAGGCGATGCGCAGCAGCGCGTTGGACGTGTAGCCGTTGGCGATGACCACGGCGATGCCGGAGGCGGTGGCCAGCTTCGCTGCCTCTATCTTGGTGGCCATGCCGCCGGTACCCTGGTCGCCTGCGCCACCGGCCAGTCGCTCGACGCTTTCATCAATGCTGTCCACACGCTGGACCAGCCTGGCACCCGGTTCGCTGTGGGGGTCGGCGGTGTACAGGCCGTCAATGTTGGTGAGCAGGACCAGCAGGTCGGCGTCCACCAGGTTGGCCACCATGGCGGAGAGGTTATCGTTGTCGCCGAAGGCCACCCCCTCCAGCTCCTCGGCCGCCACCACGTCGTTCTCGTTGATGATGCACACTACCCGGAGGTCAATGAGGCTGAGCAGGGTATTGCGGGCGTTGAGGTAGCCGGCGCGTTCGGCAAGCGCCGACCTGGTGAGCAGGGCCTGGGCCACGGTGATGTTGTGCCAGCCGAAGAGCTGCTCGTAGGCATGCATCAGCCGGCTCTGGCCGATAGAGGCCAGGACCTGCTTGAAGGGGACGCTGCGGTGCTCCATGGCCTTCACCGCGGCTGAGCCCAGCTTCTGCCTGCCGGCAGCCACGGCCCCGGAGGAGACGATGACGACCTCCTTGCCCTGGTGGTGCAGCGTGGCCACCTGCTCCACCAGGCTGGACATCACCTGGAGGTTCAGCCGCTCCGTGCCTGCGGTGAGCAGGCTGGTGCCGAGCTTGGCTACGATACGCCGGTACGACATGCGGAGATTATAGCATGGTGAGTACCTCCCCCTCACCCAACAACCAAACCGCATTGACGGCCCCCTTGCCCGCCGCTACACTGTGGCGCATGGCCAAGGTCCGCAGGCACCCGAGGATGCCCTGGCTGGCGCTCATAGACCTGGGGGACGCTGTCACCGGGCTGGAGGACTTCCTCTGCGCCTACGTGTTGCGCTTCGAGCGGACGGCGCTGGTGGACGTGGGCCCGGCGCGAGGCATACCCGTCCTCCTGGACGGCCTGCGGATGCTGGGAGTCTCACCTGAAGAGGTGGCCTACGTCCTCACCACGCACATCCATCTCGACCACGGCGGCGGCGTGGGCACGGCCCTGCGGCACCTGCCTAACGCCGCAGCGGTAGCCCATCCCAGCGCCAGTGGTCACCTGGAGAGGCCGTGGAAGCTCTGGGAGTCGAGCCTGCGCACCCTGGGAGGGCTGGCGGAGGCCTATGGCCAGCCGGAGCCGGTGCCGCCGGAGCGGCTCCTGGGTGCCGAGGAGGGGATGAAGCTAGACCTGGGGGATGGTGAGATAGAGGTGCTGCTGACGCCGGGACATGCCCCTCACCACGTCAGCTTCATGGAGCGGCGCGAGCGGGTGCTGCTGGCCGGGGAGCTGGCCGGCGTGCATGCACGCGGCATCAGGCGGCCCGCCACCCCGCCGCCCCTGTACCTGGAGCAGCAACTGGACTCCATGGAGCGGGCATTCGCATTGGGGCCCTCCGTATTGTGCTACGGGCACTATGGATGGGAGTCGAAGGGCGAGTCTCGCCTGCGGGCACACCGACGCCAATTGCTGCGCTGGCGGGACCTGGTGGATGAGGGGCTGAGGGCTGGCCTTGGCCGGGAGGAGATGGCCGGGGAGCTGGTGCGGCAGGACAGGGCGCTGAGGTGGCTGGCGGACCTGCCCGAGGCGCAGTACCGGAGGGAGATGGACTTCATCCTGAACAGCGTCGCCGGGTTTACCAGTCACCTGGAACGTGCGGGGCTATCGGCCTCCTCGCACTGAACCTGTCGGGGGCCTCTTCTCCCCCTTCGCTACCAGAACTCTATGTGGGGCAGGTCTACGTCCTGGTGGCGCTGGTGGATGAGCTCGCGGATGCGGTGCTGCTCCCGCTCCTCCCGGACCATGTCTACCTCGGACAGCGGTAGACCCTTGTCGTTGGTGCCGTGGTGCCACCGCCTGACGTAGCCCACCACCTTGATGAAGCTGAAGGGGTTGGTCACGCCACAGCAGGAGGTTATCTTGCTTGTTTGCCCCACCAGGTAGAGCACCTCCCTGCCGTCATAGGGGAGCCTCTCCTCGCGCTCGATGTGGTAGGAGCCCGCAAGGAACTCTACTTCTTCGCCCAGCGGTGCGTGCGTGTAGTCCATGTTACTGACCTACCCTGCTCTCCAATTCTTGTCTGGCTATCAAAGCTGCGCCCAAAGCCCCGACGATTTGAGGCTCGTCAGGAACGAGGAGTTGTGTCTTGAGTTCCTCTTTCAAGAATACTGGAAGCGCCGGGTTCTTGGCTGTGCCACCAGTAAAGACAATCCCTTCACCCACCCTATCGAGCCTGATGTGATAGGCCATTGCACACACCCTCTTGACCAACGACCTGAGTACGCCAGCAACGATGTCCTCTATCGGTCTCTTCTTGGCGCGGTACGCTACCACCTCTGTTTCAGCGAAGACAACGCAGGTGCTCGACATGAGACATGGGTCTGTGCTCTTGAGTGCCAGGCCGCCTACGTCCTCCAGGTCTATTTCCAGGATATGGCACAGCGTTTCGATGAACCTCCCTGTGCCCGCAGCGCACTTGTCGTTCATCATGAAGTCGGTGACCAGTCCGTCCCCGTCCATAAGGATAGCTTTGCTATCCTGACCCCCTATGTCAATTACCCCTCTTGCTTCAGGGAGCAGGTAGTGAGCACCGGCAGCGTGGCAGATGATCTCGCTTTCGGTCTTGCGGGCAAAGTCCACGGCGGACCGTCCCCAACCTGTGGCGAGGACATGGTCCAGGTCGGCCATTGAGAGGCCTGCTTTCCTCAGGGCCTCCTCTGCCACCGCCGCCGCAGCTACTGTCACGTCTGCTCCAGTATGTCGTATGGAATACCCCAGGATATCCCCGTCACTCAACACCAGGGCCTTGGAGGCTGCCGCTCCGATGTCAACTCCCATGACCAGCATAGTCTTATGGTTGTCCGCGAGCCGCTCTCTCTGTCCAGGGGTCAACGGGAGGCGGTCTTCAGGAAGGTCTCAATGCGCGTGCCCAGGGCCGCCTTCTCCGAGGGGTCATATTCTGTATAGACCTTGAGCACCGGGAGCTTGAGCTCCTCTTTTACCTTCTTGGCAAAGGGTATGAAGTCATAGTCGGCGTTGTCCTGGTACATCGGCTGGTACCATATCACGCCATCTACTTTGAAGTCCCTGGCCAGTTTCATGACGAAGTCGCGCCTCTCACCTGAAGGCCTGAAGGCGAGATGGCAGACCTTCTTCATAAAGTATCTTTCGGCGATATTGCGCATAAGCTGGTCAAGGCTGCCATCCAGGTCCACATTGACCCAGTAGTCCCTCTCCGCTTCGCAGAACTGCTCTATGACGACTTCACCCCCGAGCGCTTCCACGACCTCATATACCTGATAATCGGATATTCCCAGGGTGGGGCCAGTTAACAGAACCCTCGGTCTCCTGTTGAGTACCTCGTCAGGGCTCCTTTTCTTCAGCCCTTCGGCCGTTTCCTTCAGGAACCCGACCATGAACTCCTTGTCAAGGACATAGGTGGCATGGTTCAAGGTCATAAATTCCAACCCGCGTATCGGCACCCTCTCCGCTTTTCTGGTCAGCGCGATTTCTTTAAGAAGCTCCCGTTCTGTGTTGCATAGCGTGATAGCCTCTCTGAGCCGCTCCGCTGTGACCCTGTTTCCGCTTACCTGTTCGAGCTTGTCCTTGAGTTTATGTAGCTTCTTCAAATACAAGTCCAGTCCATACTCGTCTTTCCTGTGCGGGACCTCCATCCCGAACATCTCCATCCCGGGAGCGCAGCGAGCATAGTTGTCCATCACTATGCGTCCGCCAAAGTGCGCCCACACGTTCACATAGATGTCGGGCAGCATGTAATAGGGGTCCTTCATTACCACATATCCTACTTGAGCCCTGCAGAAGGCATCCTGCCACCGTGGGACCACGGTACCGGAATAGAGCATGGGGTCGTACTCCCCGGCTTTAAGCAGGCCAACGGGTATCATTCCGCTTGCGAGCACCAGCTCCTCGGGCATATACTCGGAGGGGAAATAGCCCACGACTTTCTTCCCCCTCGCCTTCTCCTCCTCCAGTTCATAGAGCCTTTCTGCCAACTTCCGGGCAATGGTTCCTCTTATCTGCATACTCTCCTCCCTCTCTCGTTACCTCTGAAAAACTCGTTTTTCAGGGGGCTCGCGGACCTGCTGCCGGTGAAATCAGGGACTATGCCGCCCTTGCCCTGGCTCTCTTGCGGATCCTCATCAGAGAGGCGAAGGTCTCTATTTTCGTCCTTAGCTGCTCTGGTGTATGGCTTCTTGGGTCGAAGGAGTGTTCAAAATATATCACGGGTATGCCCAGCTCCCTTTCTACCTCCTCCTTGACCCAATGTCCGGGCCAGCAGAGAGGGCGACAGCCATACTCGGAGGCGCTCATGTACCCGTCCAGCTTGAACTCCTTGATGTATTCCTTGGCCCTGCAGACGAACTCCCAGGCGCCGCTTCTTATCAGCCCCCTCTTCATGTATGCTTCAGCAAAGCGCACAAACTCGCTCGCCTCCTTGGGGAACTTGCGTATTCTCTCGAATGGCGCTATCCAGTAGTAGGCCGCCGGAATCACAATGTTTATGCCAAGCTCCTTTTCACACATTTCCACCACGTCCGGCCTTGGGTCACAGAAGAAGTTCGTCCTGGGTGCGCCTTTAGGTATGACGCCCTCACCCTTGAAGACCCTGACCCTGATCTCCGATATCAGCGCATGATACGCCTTGCTGAGTTCCTCTATGCGCCAGTCCGGATAAACGGTCATCCAGTAGAATACGTCGTCGTCGTTGGCGCTTGTTGGCCTGGGGTCTGCCTCCGAAACCAATCTATGGACTTCTGCCATCGGTGCCCAGAGCTTAGCCACCTCCACCCTGCCCTTATGGAAATCCTCGGCGGTGACTTCTGCGCCCAGCTGTCTCCCGAGTTCCTTGAAATGCCGCTCTATGGATTCACCGAGATAGATGGCATTAGCCTCATCCATGTCCGGGAAAAGCCCCCAGGGCTCGTCTTTGGTGCTATCAGTTATCACGAAATAGGGGATGTCGAATAGCTCACCCATAACCTCACACTGTTTTGGTCCCTGGTCACAGAAGACCCCGCCGGAAGTTAAGAAGTCGGGCTTCGGAATAACCCCTTCACCGATAGCACCCATGGCCACCTTGTCTATGGGACAATGGGCAGCAGTGATCTCCATGCCGTGCTTCTCACCACATTCGAGGATCTGCGGCACCTTGTTGAAGCATCTCGCATCGAACACAGGCCACATGATGGTCTCAGGGATCTCTATGACAAGCTTCTCCTTGCCCACAGCGGAATAGAATGTGGGAATTATCTGTGGGAATTCCTCGTGGATCAGGTAGACCAGTTTCTTTCCCTCATCCTTGGCCAGCATCATATCCGTGAATCTCTTAAGGGCGATGCCGTGAACCCTGTAAGCAGCCTCGGTGGTAAGGTATCTCTTGAGGTTGGATATGCCCTTCTCAATATCCCCATCCTCGACCAGTTTGCATCTTCTCAGCGCTTCTTCGACCCTGCCCTTTTCTGTCTTGATTTCCTCCTCACCATACTTGAGTGTTCTTAGAAGTTCAGTTACGTTCACGACCAGCACCTCCCGTAATGCATTCTCCCCTGGCTGTCCATTGATTGACTGTAGTCTGCCTCCTGAGGTCGCCCGGTGACGTCCCCTGCTCTGCGTGGGACTGACGGTGCAGCGATCACTTCTGCTTCACATCTTAGACCCCTACCAGACAAATTTCAACCCCCTTTGCTGCTAGAGTAGCGTATCTTGACAGCCTGTTGACAAAGGCCCGTGCCTCGGTTAGCATGGGCCTGAGGTCGCGGTCCGCCAATACCTCTGAGTGCTGAGTGTTATGGAGGAATCCACGTATTTCGTCATACTCGCGGCACTGGCCTTCTGCCTGGGTGCCTGCCCCTTCTCGGTGTGGGTCGGCCGCTGGTTCCTCGACAAGGACATCCGCGACTACGGCGATGGCAACCCGGGGGCAGCCAACGTCTTCCGCGCCGGCGGCGGGCGTCGCTATGGGCTCCTGGCCGTGGCGCTGGACGTGGCCAAGGGCGTGCCCTTCGTGCTTTTGGCGCACCGCGTGTTCGGGCTGCCGGAGACAGCGGTGCTGGCCGTCGGCTTCAGCGCTGTGCTGGGGCATGCCTTCAGTCCGGTGCTGAAGCTGAAAGGGGGCAAGGCCATCGCCGTGAGCTATGGCGTCCTGCTGGCCCTACCCCATCACACGCCGCTGGTCTCCTTCACCGGCTTCATGGTCCTCGGTGCCCTGGCCTTCGGCGACAATGCCTGGGGGGTGATGCTGGGCCCGGTGGGTTCGCTGGCCTACCTCACTGTCACGGAAGGCGCAACCTGGTACACGCTGTTCATGCTCTGTCTGCTGGCCCTGTTGGCGGCGAAACACCTGGGGGACCTGAAATCCACTCCAAGGCTTCGGCCGGCAGTCAGGGGATGGCTGCGCGGGAGTTCGAAGGGCTAGTCCTGAGCTTGCTGAAAGCACGGAGGAGAGGAGAGATGTCGAACATGTACCATCTGGTGGCCAGGGTCGTCTCTCAGAAGGGCACCTGCGCCAACGGACATGGAGTGGGGGACGAGTTCGTCCTCGGGGACAAGACCCCGGAGGGCTTGTGTTCCTGGGCTTTCGCCGCTATCTTTCCCTTCGTCAATGTGCTGCAGTTCGGCGGAGCCTTCCCTTGGGGAGAGGACCCGGACCGGACCACGGTAGCATGCCCCGACCCCGACAATCCGGTGGTGTTCGAGGTACGGAGGAAAAGAGCGGCGAGGAAGCACTGAGCCCTGTTCCTAAGAGTCACCACGAGGAGGCTGAATGGCAAAGCGGCGGTTCAAGTTCACCTTTCTACCGGAGCTCATCAGGGAGCCCGTCATCTACCAGCTTGGGCTGGAGTTCAAGGTGGTCACCAACATCCTGCGCGCCAACGTGGAGCCCGACAAGGGATGGGTCATCCTGCAGCTTGAAGGCAAGCTGACGGAGGTGGAGCGGGCGTGCTCCTGGGTGAGGGCTAAGGGAGTCACTGTAGAGCCCGCTGAGGTCGGTATCCCGGCCTGAAGTACAGCGGGCGGTGCTGTGCGATAACTAGAACTCTCGAATTGGCGTTCAGCTTATGACCACCGAGTCGGTTCGAATCTCCACAGCTGGACAAAACGTGCATTAAGTGTAAACAAAGATTGTCATTTTGGAGTCATTTCTGAG
>JBFMDE010000039.1:0-15702 GCA_040754215.1 Chloroflexota bacterium | reverse complement strand
CATGTTAAGCCCAAATGGAGACCGGAATGTTTGCCCTTTCATGAGCACGTTCTATGTAACCGGTAGTTTCATCGGGGCAAATCCTATGCCATTGATTTCCTGTTCGATACCTGTACATGTAAATCCAAGCTTTTCATAGATTTCAACTGCGTATGGAGAAGAATGTACATCGATATAGTCTAAGGACGGGTTTGTTCGCCCTTCCAGTCTAGTGCGGTAAGCTACTTGCTGTTCGGGTTCATTACACGCCCCAGGAATAGAATGGTGTTGGTCTTGATGTCCCCAACATCATGCGGGGATATTAGCCTCATGAAAGCGCAAGTGACAGACACGGACCGTGGAGAGGGGCCCCGACGGTATGCAGCGGGCACTTCAAAGTCTGTTGACTAACATTGCTTTCGCTCAACTTCATGCCTGCGGCATGCGTTCGTCAGCAACCATGCAGTCGCAATACACAATCACCCAGCAGATTCGTTTGTGAGACCGCTCGTGCTGTCATTCAGCACATCCCGGTATCCAGACTCTACCTTTGGAGAGTATATCAGGAAAGCGAGATTGGAGAAAGGGTTGAGGCAGGTGGATGTGGCCAGAGCCGTTGGAGTTGACGAGGTCGCAGCTGCGAGCCAGCCAGTTCTCAAACGATGGAGCTAGTGCAACGCCACCTCAATGTCGCGTCTGCAATTGCCGACCAACTCCGCAACAAGCCTCCGATGGCAAAAGTGGCCCTCGCGTTCGTGGCAAAGCAAGGTGACGTCTTCATCTGGCGAGAGGGAGGCTAGCCAAGCGGACACTTCGCTCCACCGCTGCTGGAGACCACTCCTGTATTCTATTTCGTACTCCGTCTGTGAGACCCGCCCTTGTTTGAAGGCTTTCACAAGGCTCCAATCCGGTATTAGACACTGGACCACGCCCCAGTTGTACCGGTCTTTCTTCAGCCCACGGCCACGCCCCGCCGTGTTCGAGATGCGGAAGAGCTTTCCGCGCCAATTCTCAGGTTCGTACCAGCTAGCCAATGTCAACACGCTTGACCTCGGAGAAGCACGTTCTCTTGGTATTCATGATGTCTTGTGGAATAGCCATACTATGGACCTGAGCCACGCGGGCTAGCCTGCGTGCTCGTTTGTATGTTGTACGTCGCCCCATCCGTAGCGATGGCAATTGTCCCGTGAATGTCGGCGCCATAGACATTGGCACCAATCTCGTTGAGCGCTGCCAGGGTTTCGCTGTGAGGATGGCCATACGTGTTGCCTTTGCCTGCCATGTAGATAGCGAGTTAGGCTCGAACAGCTATGTACTCGGCAACAGATTGGGGACGGGGAACAGGGAGGTTGTCCTCGCGCAATCCGCGCAAATGCATTTCAATCGCGGCGTGCATCCTGCGTTCCGTCTGTCCCCGCGTCTTGCCGGTGGCGACGCATCCCGGCAAGTCCGGCGAGTATGCAGAGTAATTCCCGTCGGCCTTTTCAATGACTACCAGAAAGCGATACATATGTCACCGCCTTTTCAACTGCGCCTGTTTCCAGATACTGTTCAGCGTTCCAAGAGCCAGATCATCATTCAAGTGCCCCGCGATAGTGACCCGGCCAGCTTTTCGGAGGTGCTTGTACTGCCTGTGGCTTCCCTCTTGTGCAACAAGATACCAGCCATCGGCCTCCACCACTTTGATCACATCGCGCACTTTCATAATAGGGCTTCTTCAGCGTTCTTGCACGCCGGTGCGTCCCACCGGGCTACACCCCACTCCGCGGACGGTACTGCAAGGCCTCGGCTACGTGGTTGGCCTGGATGGTGCCCACGCCCTCCAGGTCGGCGATGGTGCGGGACAGCTTGAGGATGCGGTGAAATGCCCGCGCCGAGAGCGAGAGCTGCTTCATCGCCGCCTTGAGCAGGCTCTGCGCCGACGAGTCCACCTTGCAGTGTTCCCGCACCTCCACCACCGACATCTCCGCGTTGCAGGTGAGCCTGGTGCCGCGAAGGCGCTCCCGCTGCACCGCCCGCCCCCTCTCCACCCTGCCCCGCACCCGCTCCGAGCCCTCGCCCAGCGCGTCCTCCGCCAGCTTGTCGTACTCGATCCTGGGCACCTCGATGAAGATGTCTATGCGGTCCAGCAGCGGGCCGCTGATGCGCTTCTGATAACGGGTCACCATCGCCGGCGTACAGGTGCAGGGCTTGACACGGTCGCCATAGTAGCCGCAGGGACACGGGTTCATCGCCCCCACCAGCATGAAGTTGGCAGGGAAAGTGACGCTGCCGTTGGCCCGGCTGATGGTCACCAGCTTGTCCTCCATAGGCTGCCGCAACACCTCCAGCACCGCGTGGCCGAACTCCGGGAACTCGTCCAGGAAGAGCACCCCGCGGTGGCTCAGGCTTATCTCACCCGGGTGTGGGAAGTGTCCGCCGCCGACGAGCCCGGCGTGGGAGATGGTGTAGTGCGGTGCACGGAAAGGCCTCTGCCGGATGAGCGGCGTATCCGAAGGGAGGAGGCCGCTGACACTGTATATCTTGGTCACCTCCAGCGCTTCCTCAAAACCCATCGGGGGCAGTATCGCGGGCAGCGCCCGCGCCAGCAGCGTCTTGCCGCTCCCCGGCGGCCCGGACATCAGTATGTTGTGTCCACCCGCTGCCGCTACCTCCAGGGCCCGCTTGGCGTGCTCCTGTCCCTTTATGTGGGCCAGGTCAACGCTGGCTACAGGCACCGATGTAGTCTCCACCTCCCCCTGCCCCTCCAGTGGAGAGATGACTGTCTCGCCGCGCAGGTGGCCCACGAGCTGGGAGAGGCTGTCCACGGGCACTATGACCAGCCCCTCTATGAGGGAGGCCTCCCTCGCATCCACGGAGGGCACCATCACCGTTGATAACCCCTTCTCCCGCGCCAGGGCCACCATGGGCAATATGCCCTGAGTGTGACGCAGGCCGCCGTCCAGAGAGAGCTCTCCCAGGAACAGCGTGGTGGAGAGGTCGGCGGAGACCTGTTCCGAGCTCAGCAGGATGCCCATGGCAATGGGAAGGTCATAAGCAGGGCCTTCCTTCCTCAGGTCGGCCGGGGCAAGGTTGACGGTGATCCGCTTGTTGGGGAAGACGCAGCCCGAGTTCCGGATGGCCGCCCGGACACGCTCCCTGGCCTCCTGGACCGCGGTGTCAGGAAGGCCAACTATAGTGAACGAGGGGAGCCCTGGTGAGATGTCAACCTCCACCTCCACGATGGCCCCTTCCAGGCCCACCACTGCACAACTGGTCGCCTTCGCCAGCATGACGCTGCCCATTATAACAAAGGAGGAGCAGAAGGGATAGGCGGCACGAAGGCCGGGGACTCAGGCCGAAACAGGTCAGGCGAGTTGGATGTCTGAGTCCTTGCCGGTGTGCTCCAGGAACTTCAGGTACATCCGGCTCCTCAGGTCGTTCCTCACCCGGAAGGGGGCAACGAACTTCCCCTTTATCCAGACACGGTCGGGCTCGATGTGAATGAGCACACGCCGGTTGGTCTCAGCCTCCTGGAGGAATGTAGGGTAGCTGCCCTCGAAGGCTCCCCTGGCATCCTTGATGTGCTGCTCGTCCTCGCGGTTGATGATGTCCTCAAGCAGTCGCGCTGCTCTGGGGACATTCGAGTTGATGCCCAGGGGTATCTTTATCTCATCGAAGACATACTCGCAATGCATGGCCCTATGCGAACTGGAATGGCCCTTGGAATAGTTGAGCACCGGCTGGTCCAGCACTACCAGGTTCGGCACATGGAGAATTTTCCCGGTGAGTTCCCCACCCAGCTTTTCGTCCTCCCCCACCTCGTCGAGCACGATGTGGAGCATACCGATGTGCCTGACATCGCCCTTGAAGCTGCCAATTCGTATCCGGTCTCCGACCTGGAACATCCTGGAGAGGCTGATCACAAAGTAGCCGAAGTAGCTGGCGACGTACTTCTGCAGGGCCAGTGCCAGGCCGATGGCTACGATGGATATATAGATCGCCAGCTCGCTGGTGATGGCAATGCCCACCAGCACCGCGATCACCAGCACGATCACCAACACAGCCGTTGTTCTGGTGGTCATCGGGCGCTATCCTTGCTCAGATACCCGTCCCACACTCTACCACACTGTCCGCCTTCCTACAAAGGGAGTTTGCGGAGAGAAGGAGGCGGAGACTCATGACCAATAGGGCGGTGCTGGTCCCGTGTGCGCCACCGGTGCTAGTTAGCAGGCGAGGACGTAGGCGATGGCGTGCTCTTCAGAGTGGGAGAGGCTGACTGTCAGTTCTCGGATGCCGAGGGCGTCTGCTCTGGCCTTGGCCCCACCCCACAGCCACACCACCGGCCGCCCTTCCTCATCGGAGAGGACCTCTACGTCGCACCATCCCATCCCACACAGGCCGGTGCCCAGAGCCTTCATCACTGCTTCTTTGGCGGCAAACCGCGCCGCCAATGCCCATGCCCTGCCGCGGCAGAGCTCGATCTCGGCCTTGGTGAACACGCGGTGCAAGAAGCGTTCGCCCCAGCAGGCGACAGCCGCCTCGATGCGCCCGACCTCCACCAGGTCTACACCGACACGGTTTTCGGCAGACATGACGCGAAGTATAGCACCATCAGCCAGCCAAGACAAGACCCCCCAAGGCCTCCCTTGATCCGTGAACCGGAATTCAAAAAGGCTCACCCTGCAGGTGCAAATCACCCTCACCTTGACCCTCTCCCGTCGAGGGAGAGGGATTGTGCTTCTCCCTCCCCTGGCGGGAGGGAGTCAGAGGGAGGGGGGAAATCCACGGATTAGGGGGGCCAAGCCTGATGCCGACCTACCCCATGGTCGGTATCGTGACCAGCCCCTGGCCATATGGCGACATGAGGACGAAGGCAACTACCGTGGCCACCAGGTACGCCAGCATCACCCAGAGGAAAGCAGCCCTGGCCTTCTTCCCCTTCCGGGCCACACCCCACAGCCTCCAGCTTCCCCAGGCTATGGCCAGGCATACCGCGGGAATCGCAGGATAGAAGTAGAAGACGTACATCAACCGGTCGGTGGCCAGTTCCAGAGGAATGAGCAGCAGATAGACCCCCGCGAGCCAGCAGAGCGTGAACAGCGGCAGGTTTCCCATCGCAGCGCGTCGCCTCACGGCTTCGTACACCAGGTAACCGATGGAAGGGATGATGAGCGCCCAGATGGTCCAGCCGATGGAGCCCAGGTAGTGCGGCGTGTACCAGTAGAAGAGGCCTGCCGGATAGACGGGCCACAACCACGGCTGTGTGGCGATGCCCGTGGTCGCCGAATGAGAGGTGAGGCTGACATGGGTGCTGAGCATGTACCAGGTCCTGTCCACGGGGTTGAGCCACTGATGAGTGGCAGGATACTCCAGCAATGGCAACAAGGCCATCCACACCACCGCGACGCAGGCCAACAGCTTCACCATGTCCAGAAGGTGACTGCGAGGAGGGGGTACGCCCTTCCTGCCACGCAGGACACCAATAGTGAAGCGAATCTCTGCCGCCAGCTCACTCCTCCGTGACAGCGCCCAGTGGAAGAGTATGGCCAAGATGCCGAGCAGCGCCATTGGCTTGGCCAGCATGCTCAATCCCATGACCGCGCCCGAGGCCAGGAAGTTGCCCCGGAGGTAAAGCAGGAATGCCAGCAGCATGAATGTCACATAGAAGACATCCAGCATAGCTATGTGCGCCTGGACGAAGCTCATGTTCTCGGAGGCGAACAGAAAGGTGGCCAGGACCGGCAAGAAGGTGGTCATCCGGAACCATCCTGCCCCCCGGCTCAACGGAGGAGGACCTGTCTCCCCACCGGACGTTGTCGCGGCTTGTTCTCGAGTCAGTCTTACACATATGAAGTAGAAGATGAAAATGGCTGCGATGCCGAAGACGAGGGAGAACGCCCTCCAGCCTACAGCGTTGTCGCCGAAGAGCAGCATCCCCAGGGCGATCATCCACTTGGCCAGCGGTGCGTGCTCAGGGCGATTGATGCCCTGACCGTGGAGAAATGACCTGGCCTCAGGCACATAGTGGGCCTCATCGAACATCTCCTGTGGAGGATTGCCGAGGACCACCAGGTGCGCGGCCAGCACCGCCATCGCCAGGATGCAGACAGCGATGTTCTCCCTGGCCGTGAACCAGCGCAGAAACTTGAACCTCCAGGAGGTACGAGGCGGTGAGATGCCCTCCTGTTGTGGAAGAGGATGGTCCTGCAGGGCATCGAGAGAGGACTGGCCGCCTTCCTCCCGTTCCGACAACTACGCTTCCTTCGTGGTGAGGGCAGCCAGGAACTCCGCATTGGTGCGGGTCCTGGCCAGACGTTCGATCACCCTCTCCACACCCTCTGTGGGATTGGGCGAGTCGGAGTTGATCATGCCCACCATGCGCCTCAGCAGCCAGACCTGCCTCAGCATCGTCTCGTCCAGGAGGAGCTCCTCGCGCCTGGTGCCGCTGCGCAGGATATCCATGGCGGGGAAGATGCGCCGCTCTGCCAGCTTGCGGTCCAGGTGGAGTTCCATATTGCCCGTGCCCTTGAATTCCTCGTAGATCAGGTCGTCCATGCGGCTGCCGGTGTCCACCAGGCAGGTGGCAAGGATGGTGAGGCTGCCCTCCCCATCCGTGTTCCTCGCCGCACCAAAGAACTTCTTGGGAGGATGGAGCGCCACGGGGTCGATGCCGCCTGAGAGCGTGCGTCCGCTGGAGGGCATCGCCAGGTTGTAGGCACGGGTCAGACGTGTGATGCCATCCAGGAGGACGACCACGGCCTTGCCTCCTTCCACCAGCCTCTTCGCACGTTCAAGCCCCAGCTCCGCCACCCTGGTCTGATTCTCCACTGCCTCGTCGAAGGTCGCCGCCACCACCTCACCCTTCACCGAGCGCTTCATGTCCGTCACCTCTTCGGGCCGTTCGCCGATGAGGCATATCATCAGATGTATGTCCGGGTGGTTAATCACTACCGAGTTGGCGATCTGCTTGAGCAGGACCGTCTTGCCGGCCTTGGGAGGTGAAACGATGAGCCCCCTCTGGCCACGTCCTATCGGAGCGACGAGGTCAACCAGGCGCATAGGCAGGCTCCCTCCGGGGATCTCGAGGATGATACGGCGGTTGGGAAACACAGGCGTCAGGCTGCCGAAATGAGGCCGGCTCTTGGCCAGCTCCGGGTCGATATCGTTGACCGCCTCCACGCGTATCAGGCTGTAGTACTTCTCGCCGTTCTTCGGCGGCCTCACCTGACCGGAGACCATGTCACCGCTCCTCAGTCCGAAACGCCGTATCTGCGACTGCGAAACGTAGACATCGTCCGGCCCCGGAAGCAGGCTCTCCTGCCGCAGAAAGCCGTAGCCCTCATCCGTCGTCTCCAGGACACCGCTGGCGAAGCTGTACCCCTGCTGCTCCGCCTGGGCCTTGAGCAGGCGGATTACCAGCTCATGCTTCTTCAGGCCACTAATGCCCGAAATGCCCTGGCCCTTGGCGAGGTCTTCAAGCTCCTCTCTTGTCCTGGCTTCCAGTTCAGTAATAGTCGTCATAGCTACTCACCTCATGTTTGTTGCAGACCAGCCGCTACAGCACGCTCATGCCAGTGGCAGGGGCCGCTGCGCCCCTTCCACGAGCACGCCCTTCGCAGCAGCGATAAAGTCACGGAAAAGAGGATTGGGGCGGTCGAGACGAGAGGTGAACTCGGGGTGGAACTGGCACGCCACCATCCATGGGTGGTCGCCTACCTCGCATACCTCCACCAGCCTGCCGTCGGGCGAGAGGCCGCTGGAGACCAACCCGTTCCTCTCCAGTTCCTCCCGGTAGCGGTTGTTCAATTCGTACCTGTGGCGGTGCCTCTCGTAGACCACCGGCACACCGTAGGCCTTGGCCGCCCTGGTCCCCGGCACAAAGTGACAGGGATAGGCTCCCAGGCGCATGGTGCCGCCCATCGCGCTCACATGCCTCTGCTCCGGCAACAGGTCGATCACCGGATACGGCGTATTCGGAGCAAACTCGGTGGAGTTGGCCTCCTCCGTGCCGAAGATGTGCCGGCTGAACTCGATCACCATGATCTGCATGCCCAGGCACAGTCCCAGATAGGGTATTCGGTTCTCCCTGGCATAGCGCGCGGCATTGATCATGCCCTCGATGCCACGGTAGCCAAAGCCGCCAGGCACCACTATGCCCTGTGCTGACCGAAGCTGCGCCTCTCCTCCCGGGTGTTCGAGGGACTCGGACGGCACCCACTGGATTCTCACCTGGCGCTCGTGGTGCAGCCCGGCATGACACAGCGCCTCCCGGACCGAGAAGTAGGAGTCGGTCAACTCCACATACTTGCCCACCACGGCTACCGTCACCGGCTCCAGACAGGCCTTCAGCCCATCCACCAGGCGCCCCCACTCCGAAAGGTCACTACCGGAACTGCACAGTCCGAGCTTCTCCACAACGAGGTCGCCCAGGCCGGACTGGTCCAGTATCAACGGTACCTCATAGATCGTGGACGCCGTGGGCATGGGAATGACCGCCCGCTTCTCCACGTCACAGAACAACGCCAGCTTGTCCTGAACCGCGCTGGATACCGGGAAGTCGCTGCGGCACAGAAGCACATCAGGCTGGATACCGATGCGCCGCAACTCGTTCACACTGTGCTGCGTCGGCTTCGTCTTTAGCTCACCGGTGGTAGACATGTGAGGAAGCAACGTCACATGGATGTACAGTACATTGTCCCGGCCGACATCGTTGCGCATCTGCCGAATAGCCTCCAGGAAGGGCAGTCCCTCGATGTCGCCCACTGTGCCCCCGACTTCCACGATGACGACATCGGCTCCGGATATCCTCGATACCTCCTTGATGCGCTCCTTGATCTCGTTGGTCACGTGTGGCACCACCTGGATCGTGCCGCCAAGGTAGTCCCCGCGTCTCTCCTTCGCGATAACAGAGCTGTATATCTGGCCCGAAGTGACATTGGAGGCCGCGGTCAACTCTACGTCAATGAAGCGCTCATAGTGTCCCAGGTCCAGGTCGGTCTCCGCACCGTCCCTGGTCACAAAGACCTCGCCGTGCTGGTAGGGAGACATTGTCCCCGGGTCCACGTTCAAGTACGGGTCGAGCTTCTGCACCGAGACAGAGACGGAGCGGCTCTTGAGGATACGTCCGATGGAGGCGACGCTGACACCCTTCCCGACTGAGCTGACCACTCCACCGGTCACGAATATGTACTTGGACATACGACAAGGCCTATAGGGACTCTACGAGAAGACCCATTGGAAAACTGGTGGAAGACCTTTACAACGGGCGCGAAGAACGGGCAACCAGGTACTTCGAGAAACACTCTTGCCCTAGTTCTTAAGTATATGGTGCCCCGGGCAGACTGTCAAGCTCACCCCAGAAAGGGGGTAACGCGCCTACTCTACAGACCTGCACCTTGATTACCCTGGACGATTGTGGACACCCCGCGTCGGTGGTATCATATCCCTAGACAGATATGGACCCGCGCGTTTCCCAGTTCAGAAAGGCCGTAGCGGCGGTACTGCAGAACCGACAGCGGGAGGAGATACACTCCCCCGAGCTCGCGCCGGCAGCGGTACTGATGGCCTTCTATGAGAAAGAAGGGCAAATCCTCCTCTCTTTCACCAAGCGCACCGACCACGTTCCGTACCACAAGAACCAGATATCCTTCCCCGGCGGCGCCAGAGAGAAGCAGGACACCTCTCTCCTTCACACCGCGCTCAGGGAAAGCGCCGAGGAGGTCGGCCTGGACACATCCACGGTGGAGATGCTGGGGGTGCTCGACGACACCCCTACCATCGCCTCCAAGTTCGTCATCACGCCATACGTCGCCTTCCTGAACACTCCCCCGCGGTTTCATATCAACAGCGAGGAGGTCGCCGAGGTCATAGAGGTGCCCCTCGATACTCTGTTGGACCACCGCAACGCCCGGGAAGAGACCCAGGTCGTGGATGGCAAGACACACCAGGTCTTCTTCTATGACTACGCCGGCCACACCATCTGGGGCGCCACCGCGCGCGTGCTCAGGCGCTTCCTCGACCTGCTATACCCGGCACTGCCTGACGCCACCACACCTTCACCACCTCACAGGCCCAGCGACTAGCTCAACTAAAGGCACTAGACCACACTCTCTCCATGCCTGAATGGACCCCGACGATGTTAACACTGTCGTGTTATACTTCTTGACACTGTCGCTTGGGATATCTTATACTGCTCTTGCAGGGGTACTCTTACGATGGCGAAGAGGGATTACTACCAGGTCCTGGGGATAGGCAGGAATGCCAGCGAGAAGGAGATAAAGCAGGCCTACCGCAGGCTGGCACGCAAGCTGCATCCCGATGTCAACCCGGGCGACAAGGCGGCCGAGGAGAGGTTCAAGGAGGTCAACCGTGCCTACGAGGTTCTCTCCGACCCCGAGAAGCGCAAGAAATACGACCAGTTCGGCGACCAATGGGAACAGGCCGACCAGTTCGCCAAGGCCGGGGCGCAGCAAGGGCCGGCATGGGGCTTCCCCGGTGGGACCGACACCTTCTTCGAGTTCGAAGGCGCGCCGGGGGACATGGGTGCAGGAGACCTCTTCGAGGGCCTGTTCCAGCGCTTCCAGACCGGTCGCGGCCGGGCCCCGCGCCAGCGGCGCGGCCAGGACGTGGAACAGCCAGTCGAGGTCACCCTGGAAGAGGCCTATCGCGGCACGGCACGCCTGTTGCAGGTACAAGCCCAGGAGGCATGTCCTAACTGCGCCGGCCTGGGCATCGCGCAGAACAAGACCTGCCCGATGTGCCATGGCAGCGGCGCCGTGCTCCGCCCCAAACGCCTTGAGGTTAAGATACCGCCTGGAGTCAAGGACGGCTCGAGGATACGAATGGCGGGGGAGGGAGGCCCGGGGACAGCGGGTGGACCGAAGGGAGACCTGTACCTCGTGGTCCATGTGCTGCCCCACAACATCTTCGAGCGCACCGAGGACGATTTGCACGTCAAGGTCGCGGTACCGCTGCTCACCGCAGTCCTGGGAGGGGAGGTGGACGTGCCCACTCTCAAGGGGAAGGTGAGTCTGAAAATACCGGCGGAAACACAGAATGAGAGGGTCTTCCGCCTCACGGGCCAGGGCATGCCGCACCTGGGAGACTCCACCAGAGGAGACCTCTTCGCCAGGGTGAGCATCGTCCTGCCCACCAACCTG
The DNA here is from genome assembly GCA_040754215.1 of Chloroflexota bacterium. Lineage (GTDB taxonomy): Bacteria > Chloroflexota > Dehalococcoidia > JACPPY01 > JACPPY01 > JBFMDE01. The sequence goes on along the minus strand of JBFMDE010000039.1, from coordinate 4,582 downwards.
AACCAGAAGGAAAAGGAGCTATTCCAGGAGATGAAGAGGCAACGGCCGGGCTAGAGCTGCCCTGGGAACGAGGTGATACTATGCCATCAGGGGAATACGAGCCGCGATATGTGATCAGCATCGCCGCACGCATGATCGGAGTCCATACACACACACTCCGCTACTATGAGCGGGTGGGGCTGATCGAGCCTGCCCGCTCCGAGAGCAATCTGCGGCTCTACTCGGACGGGGACATCGAGAGATTGCGCCGTATCAGGACGCTGATGGACAAGATGGGAGTGAACCTGGCAGGCGTCGAGGTCATCCTCAACCTGCTGGCCAGGATGGAGAAGATGCAGCGCCAGCTAGAAGAGATGGGGAGCGAGATAAGGCGACTCAGTAAGGCTGATACCCAACAACGAAACACGGACCACCGGAAGGCCCGCGGTACCTCGGAGGACTGAAATGATGCAGGAGAGATTCACCGAGAAGGCACAGCAGGTTTTGGCCGCCTCACAGGAGCTGATGCGGCGCTACAGCCACAACCAGTGGGACGTGGAGCACGTGTTGCTTGCGCTACTGGAGCAGGAGGGCGGCCTGACCTCGGAGATACTGAGCAACCTGGGAGTAGACACGGCGACCCTGAAGCGAGAGGTAGAGGAGGCCCTGGAAAAGACACCGCGAGTGGCCTACGAAGGGACACAACTGTTCGCCACGCCACGGGTCAACCGTATGTTTCAGAATGCCGAAGCCGAGGCCAAGCGGTTGAAGGACGAATACGTCAGCACCGAGCACCTTTTCATCGCCATAGCCTCTGAGCAGCGTGGCGATGCCGCAACCATACTGCGCAAGTTCGGGGTGAACCAGGAGAAGGTCTACCGTGCCCTGCAGAACATTCGGGGTGGCCACCGCGTGACAGATGCTCACGCCGAAAGCAAGTACCGCTCTCTGGAGAAATACGGGCGTGACCTGACCGCACTGGCACGGGAAGGGAAGCTCGACCCCGTGATCGGACGCGAGGAGGAGATCCAGCGAGTAACGCAGGTATTGGTGCGCCGCACCAAGAACAACCCGGTTATCATCGGTGAGGCCGGTGTGGGCAAGACAGCTATCGCCGAGGGGCTGGCCCAGAGGATAGCCGCCGGCGACGTACCCGATTCCCTGAAGGGGAGGCGTGTTATCGCGCTGGACATGGGCTCGCTGGTGGCTGGAAGCAAGTTCCGTGGTGAGTTCGAGGAGCGGCTGAAGGCGGTCATGGATGAGGTCCGCCAGGCCAAGGGCGAGGTCATCCTCTTCATAGATGAGATGCACACCGTGGTCGGGGCCGGCGCCGCCGAGGGCGCCATAGATGCCAGCAACATGCTCAAGCCCGCGCTGGCGCGTGGCGAGCTGCAATGCGTCGGCGCCACCACGCTCGACGAGTACCGCGAGCACATCGAGAAGGACAAGGCGCTGGAACGCCGCCTGCAACCGGTGTTCATCTCTGAACCCAGCGTGGAGGCGACCGTCGCCATGCTCAAAGGGTTGCGCCCGAAGTACGAAGCGCACCACAAGATAAAGATAGACGACTCAGCGTTGGAAGCAGCGACGCGTCTGAGCCAGCGCTACATCCAGGGCAGGTTCCTCCCCGACAAGGCCATAGACCTCATTGACGAGGCGGCCAGCAAGCATCGCATTGACGCTGAGAGCGCGCCCCGCGAGGTCAAGGAGATGCAGCAGCGCATCCAGTTGATGGCTAACGAGGAGGAGGCCGCGGCCCAGCGCGGTGACTACGAGCAGGCGGCACAGATAAAGGCCGAGAGGTTGGGCGTGGAGCAGAAATACGAAGACGCCCTGTCACGTTGGCGGAATGAGAAGAAGGTAGATTACCTGGTCAGTGCCGATGACATCGCCGAGCTTGTGGCCAAGTGGACGGGCATCCCTGTCTCCCGCATGCTGGAGGGGGAAGCCGAGAAGCTCATCCACATGGAGGAAAGGCTGCACGAGCGGATGGTTGATCAAGAGGAGGCTGTGGCCGCTGTCTCCGAGGCAATACGGCGTGCCCGCTCGGGGCTCAAGGACCCGCGACGGCCCATCGGCAGCTTCCTCTTCCTCGGCCCGACAGGCGTGGGCAAGACAGAACTGGCACGGGCACTCGCGGCCTTCCTCTACGACGACGAGGCCTCCATGATACGGTTGGACATGTCGGAGTACATGGAAAAGCACACCGTGGCACGTCTCATCGGTTCGCCTCCAGGATACATAGGCTATGAAGAGGGTGGCCAGTTGACCGAGGCGGTGCGCCGCCGGCCATTCCGAGTTATACTCCTCGACGAGATAGAGAAGGCGCACCCCGACGTCTTCAGCATCCTGCTCCAGGTGATGGACGACGGCCGTCTTACCGATGGCCACGGGAGAACGGTTGACTTCCGTAACACAGTGGTCATTATGACCAGCAACCTGGGCACACAGGAATTCCAGCGCAGCGGTCTGGGGTTCACCAAGGACACCAAGACCCAGCGAGAGAAGATGAGAACGGCTGTGGAGGATGTGGTGAATAAGGCATTCCGACCGGAGTTTCTCAACCGTCTGGACGACACCATCATCTTCCATCAGCTAACCGAGGACAACCTCAGGCAGGTAGTCGAGCTGCTGGTAAAGGACGTGGAGAAACGCCTGAAGGAGCAGAAGATAACGCTCGAGCTGACTCCAGAGGCTAAATCCTGGCTGGTCAAGGAGGGCTTCGACCCGGTGTTCGGCGCCAGGCCACTGAAACGCGCCATCACGCGCCATGTGGAAAACCCCTTGTCCAATAAGGTGCTGGCAGGAGAGGTCAAGGAGGGCGATTCTGTCCTCGTAGACCTAGTCCAGGGGGCATTGGCCTTCACCGTGAAGGCACCAGCCAGGGTCGAATAGCAGGCCACAAGCCCTTCCGTCAACCACACACGCCCCTCCTTACCTGGCCAGGTAAGGAGGGGCGTAGCTTTCTCCGCGTGCTCCGCGCCTGCAGAACGCCAGCCAAGAAAACATCCTTGAAATCGCACTGAAACCTGTGTCGCCTACAATACGAGCGGTTCGCGATGCGGCACTGCGGGAACTGAGATGGCAGGAGAGTGGGTCTTCATAATACAACAAGTGGAGTGCGAAGGGCCGGGCTTCTTTCACGAACTCCTGGCGAAATGGTCAGTGCCGTCACGGACAGTCCACCTTTACCGGGGAGAAAGCACCCCCGACCTGTCTGAATGCCGCGCCCTGCTGGTGCTGGGCGGCTCAATGAGCGTCTATGACGAGGAGGATTTTCCCTTTCTCACGGCAGAGCACGCCCTCATAAGGGCAGCCTTGAGAAAGCACATACCCTATCTCGGCATCTGCCTCGGAGGCCAGCTGCTGGCCAAGGCGCTACGTGCCAGGGTAAAGCCCAACCCGCTCAAGGAGGTCGGCTTCTACGAGGTGCACCTCACCCATCAGGGACGCCAGGACGCTCTGTTTCAGGGCTTGGGCGACAGGCTCCGGGTATTCCAGTGGCATGGCGACACCTTTGACATCCCCCGCGGTGCAACGCTCCTGGCGACCGCGCCCACCTGCCTCAATCAGGCCTTTCGCTACGGCAACAGCGCCTATGCCCTCCAGTTCCACGTGGAGACTACGCCGGAGATGGTCCGTGACTGGGTCAATACATATCGCGACGAGCTGGAAACAGAAGGCATAGACACAACAGTGGTAGCCCCTCCCGACCTGGAAGAGAGGTGTGACCACCTCCGCCAGGAGGCCGAGCGCATCCTGTCCAACTTCCTCCACCTGGCAGAATAGGACCACAAGGTGAGCAGCCTCACAGACTGCTTCCCCATACAGCAGGTGCCCTCAGCACTATGGTATAATCCGCCCGCATGGGCGACTCAGCTACACGCAAGCTTCCACGGAAGATAAAGGCGGAGCATATTGTTGCCGCCGTCGCCATCGCAGTCACCATAGGGCTTGCCGTAGCCATAGTCCGGTACTTCGACCTCGTGCGCAACATGGGCGCCTACGGCTATGTCGGTGCCCTCGTCATCAGCATCCTAGCCGGCGGCACCGTGTTCGTGCCCATACCAGCGTTGGCGGTGGTGTTCGCCCTGGGAGGAGTGCTCAATCCAGCGTGGGTAGGGGCTGCCGCTGGCCTGGGCGAGGCGATAGGGGCAGTGACCATCTATCTCACCGGCATGGGAGGGCACAGCCTCTTCCAGAACCGGTTCCCCAAGGTCTACCCTCGTGTGTCCGAGTGGGTCAAGCGGAGAGGGCCGGCCGCGGTATTCCTCTACTCGTGCATCTTCAACCCCCTCTACTACCCGCTCACGCTCGCCTGCGGCGCCCTTCGCTTCGGGCTGTGGAAGTTCTTCTTCCTCACCTGGGCAGGCAAGACGGTCAAGGGCATGATAGTGGCCTACGCCGGCTACCTCGGCCTGCGCTGGGTTCTCGGCTCCGGCAGCTAGAGAGGCTCCCCAGGTGCAACCACAATAGGTCAACCTTGTCATCGCTCGCGCGCTTTTGCTACACTAGGTTCTGCGGTGGGGCTGTAGCTCAATCGGGAGAGCGTTTGACTGGCAGTCAAAAGGTAGTGGGTTCGAATCCCATCAGCTCCACCATC
>JBFMDE010000038.1:0-15782 GCA_040754215.1 Chloroflexota bacterium | reverse complement strand
ATATGGCCTCGTCATAGCCGTTATGCCCCGCCTCCGTCCTTGCCAGGGCCGACAGTATGTAGGCTGCGCTGATCTTGCCGCGCCGAGAGATAGAGTTGTCGTCTGTCTGCCGCCAGCTGGAGATGCAAGCCCGCGCCGAGCCCTTGATGTACCTGCCAAATGGCCGTGCCCAGATGAAGAAGGCATCGTCCACATTCCTCATGTCCAGCGATATCTGCCCGGTCTTCTCCTTGCTCTTGTAGGCGAACGGGCGGAAGTACGTGTCTTCGCGAAAGCCGTTTTTGCGAAGCAACTCAACGGTTATCCGGCACAGGTTGTCAATAGTGTCTGGCAGCCCTATGCCGAGCATGCGACAGGAATCCGCCAGCCTCTCATAATGTTTGCGTAGATGCAAGACGTAGAGTTGCTCCTGCACCTCGTTCCAGTAGGCACGCAAGGCCTCGAAGCAGGCCGTCCCGTACAGGAACGCGTGCGTGGTGATGCTTATCCTGGCTTCCTCCAACGGGATGTACTGCCCATCCATGTAGGCCCAAGCGGTCATGCTACACCTTCCCTCCGGAGCGCCACTCGCAGCGCTGCTCCCAGCAGGTATCCCAAGCAGGTGCCAGATACGCTCGCCCTGCCCAATATGTCACTTGGCATATACAGGCGTAAGCCAGCGCGAGTACTTCGGGTTCCTGCCATAGACGATGTCGAAGTACAGGTCCGATATCTTCTGGGTGAGAGGGCCGACCTCGCCGGTGCCGATGGTACGGCCATCTACCTGGACTATCGGGGTTATCTCAGCGCCGGTGCCGCAGAAGAACAGCTCCTGAGCGGCGTAGAGCTCGGTGCGGTCCACCGCCCGCTCGACCGTCTTGATACCCAACTCGGCCTCGGCGATCTCTATGACGGTAGCACGAGTAATGCCTTCCAAGAGGTTCTCGGTCACGGCAGGAGTGGTCAGCTTGCCTTTCCTCACCATGAACAGGTTCTCCCCGCTACCCTCAGAGACATGGCCGTCCTGGTTAAGCAGTATGGCCTCGTCATAGCCGTTATGCCCCGCTTCGGACCTGGCCAGTGCCGATAGTATGTAGGCGGCACTGATCTTGGCCCGGCGAGAGATGGAGTTGTCATCTGTCTGCCGCCAGCTGGAGATGCAGCACTTGGCCCCTTTCGTCTGGATATACTTGCCGAAGGGCTGGGCCCAGATGAAGAAGGCATCGCCCACGTTCCTCATGTCCAGCGATATCTGCCCGCTCTTTTCCTTGCTCTTGTAGGCAAAGGGCCTGAAGTGTATGTTCTGGCGGAACTGGTTCTTCTGGAAGAGCTCCACGGTTATGCGGCATAGCTCGTCCACGGTGTGGGGCAACGCTATGCCCAGGATTCGACAGGAGTCAGCCAGCCTCTCGTAGTGTTCCCGAGGCCGGAATACGTACAACTGCTCCTTTTCTGCATTCCAGTACGCTCGGATGCCCTCGAAGCAGGCCGTCCCATACAGAAAGGCGTGAGTGGTGATGCTTATCTTGGCCTCCTCCAGGGGCACATACTTTCCGTCCATGTACACCCAGTTTGTCATGTCACACCTCCGTTCAGGTTTAGATTCAATGGCGGGTTACCCTTGCACCATACAGCCGCCGGTCTCGTGGGCCGAGGCTTCACAGACCGGGATGCAGCAGATGAGACGCAGCGGTCGTTCCCCGGTGCCGGCAAAGGCATGTTCCTCGTTGGGAGCAAGGTAGACGACATCGCCCGCCTTCAAAGGCGACCGCTTCTTCCCTTGCACCAGCGCGCCCTTGCCGGACAGTATGAACACCTCGTGCTCGTAGTCGTGCCGGTGCAGTGCCGAGGACGAGCCGGGCGCCACCTGGGCCACTCGCATCACGAAGTTGGCGGCGCCGTCCGCCGTGCTGATCACGGTGCGCAGCGACACACCCGGGTTGGTCGGCTGGTGCTTCACGCCTGGTACCTTAGTGTAGTGCCGGATGAACATCTTCTGATCACCTCCTGTTCAATGTGCTTCGACTGCTGGTTGCCCGAAGGCCAACCCTATCCGAGGCATCGGGTCATGGGTATATCCCCCTGGCGGCCATGGCGGCGGCCACGCGCTGGACGGCAACCATGTGGGCCGCCGTCCTCATGTTTACCTTCTCCTCCTCGCTTATCTTCAACACCTCTTCAAAGCTCCGTTTCACTATCTTCTTCAGTTTCCGGTTCACCTCCTCCTCTTCCCAGAAGAAGGCCTGAGTGTCCTGCACCCACTCGAAGTATGATACGATGACACCTCCGGTGTTGGCCAGCACATCTGGCACCAGGAACACTCCCTTGTCATAGAGTATCGAGTCGGCCTCGGAGGTGGTAGGGCCATTGGCGCCCTCTATCACCATCTCCGCCCTCACCTGGTCGGCGTTTTCCTTCGTTATCTGCCCCTCCAGGGCAGCAGGCAGCAGGATATCGCATTTCAGTGCCAGAAGGTCCTTATTCGATATGGTCTCGGTATCCCTGGCACCCACCACGGAGCCCGACTCCCGCTTGTGTGCCAGCACCTTTGCCAGGTCCAGCCCCTTTTCGTTGTAAACACCTCCGCAGGAATCGCTGATGGCGACCACCCGGCAGCCTTCCTTGACCAGGAGACGCGCACCTACCGAACCCACATTGCCACAGCCCTGCACCACTACAGAAGCCCCTTCCAGGTCCATATTCAGGTGCCTGGCTGCCAGCCGGGCGCTGAACATGCAGCCGCGGCCTGTGGCCTCAGCCCTGCCCAGGCTGCCGCCGATTTCCACCGGCTTGCCCGTGACCACACCGGGGACAGACCAGCCCTTGTGCATGCTGTAGGTATCCATGATCCATGCCATGACCTGCGGGTTGGTGCCCACGTCTGGAGCGGGGATGTCGCTTTCCGGCCCAATGAGCACAGAGATCTCAGCCGCGTAGCGCCGGGTCAACCGCTCCAGCTCCCCCAATGACAGAAGCTTGGGGTTGCAGGCCACCGCCCCCTTGGCACCACCAAAGGGGATGTTGACCACCGCCGCCTTCAGGGTCATCCAGAAGGCCAGGGCCCTGGTCTCATCCAAGTTGACATCGGGGTGATAGCGGATGCCGCCCTTGCCCGGACCACGCGTGTCGTTGTGCTGCACCCTGTAACCGGTGAATATCTTGACCGTGCCGTCGTCCATTCTCACCGGGAAGTGGACGATGAGCTCCCGTTCACAGTGACGCAGGCGAACCCGCCATGGCTCGTCGAGATGCAGGCGGTCACATACAGTATCTATCTGCTGCACCACCATCTGGAACGGATTGGCTACGGCGAGGTCGCCGACGGGACAGCTCGTGACTTCCATAGAGTTCACCTCCTTGTCCTATTCACAACACTCAATGGGTTAGTCCGGAACGAGCAGCTTTGCCTGTGTCGAGAAGCCTGAGCGCATCCAGGACCACTGTTGCACTTGCCTCCAAATGCCGGGCTCCCATTTCGAAAAACCTGGGGTGCCACTTGAGTTCACAGAGAGAGTCAGTCACATAGAAAAGGCAGCAACATCTTGCCTTCCGGTGTCTGGCGATGGCGTAAAGGGCCGCCGCTTCCATGTCCACCGTCAGGACACGGGCATTTCGGTATTTCACCACCTCCTCAACAGTCTCCCGAAAGAGCGCGTCAGTAGTCCATGTAGCACCCACGTGGTGCCGGATGGAATTCCTCCGACATGCCTCAGTCAACGCAGCCACCACCTCACTGGCGGCGGACACTTCGCCGGAAGGCGGCAGGTAGTGGTAGGACAGCCCCTCGTCCCTGACCGCCTTGTCTGCAACCACCAGGTCGCCGATTTCGACCTCGCTCTGCAACGTTCCCGCCGAGCCCACAGCGATGAAGTCCCTGGCCCCACAGGCGATGAGGATTTCCATCATCGTACCTGAGGAAGAGGCCCCGAACTCCACTCGCAGAAGCGAGACCTTCTTGCCGTCTAGCTGGAAGTTGTATAAACCCCTCCCCTGCCTGTCGCTGAATATCCACTGCCTCGTCTCCCTGGCGCCGGTCCTCTCCACCAGAAGGTCCGCCAGCGGATGGGAGTAACACAGGACACAGGACTGTCCCACTTCGATGTGGTCGAGGCCGAGGTGCTCCATGAAGTAACTGACGAACTCCCGTGGTTCGACTATTGCCCTAGCCTCTACCGGGCTTCGTAGAATCGGCGGAATCTCCCCGGTGTTCACACTACTGCCTGCTCTGCTACACGCCTCACCGTATCCGTGTCAGCGCCTCCAGTTCCCTTAACCTGCGATTGGCCATCTTCTGTATCTCGGACACCTCTGCATCGCTGAGGTGACGGAACCTTCCTTGTAGCTGTAAGTAGTCCTTGACCGGGCGAGGGAATGCCACGCGTTTGGTTATGCGGAGCCTGCCATGGTCGGCCTCCCACAGCGGGAAGGCATTGCTCTCCACTGCCATCCGTCCGACCTCCATGGTCATTTCACTGTCGAAGCGCCACCCCGAAACGCAGGGGGAGAGGAGGTGGATGTAGACGAACCCATCCTTGACTCGCATCGCCCTCTCCAGCTTGGCCCGGTAGTCGTAGGGGTAGGCGATGCTGGCGGTGGCTACATAGGCCACGCGGTGCATGGCCATGATGAGCGGCACGTCCTTGGCCGGTTGCCCCTTGCCTCGTGTCACAGTCCCCACCGGGGTCGTGGGCGTGGCCGCCATGTACGAAGTGGTGCTTCCCCGCTGATAGCCCGTGTTCATCGGGCCTTCGTTGTCATAGCAGATGTAGATTATGTTCTCACCCCGTTCGGCAGCGCCGGACACGGAGGCAAAACCGAGGTCTGCTGTGGTGGCATCGCCGGCAAAGACGACCACATTGGCGTCTATGCCCTGCCGCAGGAAATGTCTCTTCACGCCAGATGGCAATGAAGCGGCCTGTGTGAGCAGGGGCATTACCACAGGGATCTTCAAACCTGTCGTCCGTCCGAAGCCAGCAGTTCCGACAGCAACGGCACAGCCTGCAGGCAAGAAGAGGATGGTGTTCCTGCCCAGAACCTTCAGTGCAAACCGAAGCGATACCTCCATGGCACAGCCGAGGCAGGCGCCCAGCCCGGGGCTGGCAAGGTCCTCCCTTGTGCCGACTTCCTCGAAGGTATGCTTAAGCTTTGGCTCCTCGCGCAGCATCCAGCCGGCTTTTCTGAGCAGCCTTGGTCGTATCATCGTACCTGGTCCTCGACCCCGAGCCAGGTGACCCGGGGTACTTCCTGGCCCGCCGCAGCCCGTTGCACCAGGCCTGCGGCACCCAGCAGGTCGGCAACAGTGACTTCCATGCCACCAAGCCCGGCGACAAAGCCGATGATGCGAGGGAACGGGGTCATACCTGCCAGGGCTGCACTGAGTTCGACGAAGAGGACACCCGTCTCCCAGCCAAAACACAGGTTCCGGTCTATGACACCTATCGCCCGTTTTCCGCGCAGTGCCTCTCTGACCTCCTTGAAGGGGAACGGGCGAAAGGAGCGCACCTTCAGCAGACCGACGCTTGCTCCCCTGTCGCGGGCCTGGTCCACCGCGACGCGGGCTGTCCCCGTCATTCCTGCCATCGTCACAAGTGCTGTCTCTGCATCTTCCAGGCGGTAACCTTCAACCGCTCCACCGTACCTACGCCCGAACACGCGACCGAACTCCCCATCCACCTCCTGGATGACACGGCGTGCCTGGGCCATGGCCTGAGCGTGGCTGCGACGGTACCTCATCATGTCGGCTGGCATGGCTGCTATGTTCACCGAGACCGGGGCCTCTGGGTCCAGAAAGACGTGGTCGGCCTTGTACGGCGGCAGAAAGCGGTCAACCTCTTCTTGCTCCGGCAGGTGCACTCCCGTGGCATAGTGCGACACATAGAAGCCGTCGTAGCACACGTTGACGGGTAGCAGCACATCGGGGTGCTCGGCGATGCGGTATGCCATTATCACCGTGTCCAGTACCTCCTGGACCGTCTCCACGTAAAGCTGAATCCAGCCCGCATCCCTCACCGAGACCGCATCCTGGTGGGAGGCCCAGCCGGACCAGGGCATGGCCATCTCGCGCATGGCCAGGCACATCACCACCGGCAACCGCATGGTGGACGTAGCGTAGTAGGGCTCGTACATGTACGCCAGGCCCTGGCCCGAGGTCGCGGTGAAGGTCCTGGCCCCGGCCATGGATGCCCCCTCTACCACGCTCATGACCGAGTGCTCCCCCTCGGGTAACACCAGAGTCGCGTCAAGCTCTCCCGAGGCCACCAGTTTCGCCAGGTACTCCATTATCGGCGTCTGAGGGGTTATGGGATATCCGGCGATCACCTCGACTCTACACAGCTTGGCGGCGTAGGCCGCCGCCTCATTGCCGTCAAGGACAGTGGTCGCAGCATGCGTGTATGCCTTCGTCTCAGACAACGTCATGCCTTGGCCTCCTCAAAAACGCCCTCCTCCACCATCTCGATAGCGTCGCCCCAGCATTCATGTGCGCACACACCGCACCCCTTGCAGTAGTCCAAGTTGGTGTCGAAGTGAGTCTGGGCATCATACCTCGAGTTCGTCGGGCAATAGAGCGCACATTGGCCGCAGCGATGGCACCTGTCCTTGTCAGTCACAGGCCTTTGCCATCGCCAGTACCGGGTATTGACCACGTATGGTGCCGTACCCACCGGCGTGATGCATTCCTCCGCCGACCTCATCTTCTTGGAGTTCATGTACCTTGCCCTTCCTGCCGGTCTACTACCCTGGCGCCCTCGTACCCTGCCATCACTGCCTTTACGTTCTTCTCCACCAGGTCTTCTGCCATCTTCTGCCTCACGGCGGACACGATGGATTTCGGCTCTACCCAGCCGGTGGTCCTGGCAAAGGCCCCCAGCATGATGGTATTGTAGATTCGAGCACCCAGCACATCAGTCGCAATCCTGGGGGCATCCACGAGGCCAACCTTGCTGGCCGATTGTGGCAGCGCCAGGCCCTCGGGTATGTTTGCCTGACACCACACTACCATACCCCCATTCCTCAAACCCTGGAACAGGTCTACCGCCTTCACCAGTCCCGCGTCAAGTACAATCACGCAGTCGGGACTGTAGACCTGCATCTGCTCCCTTATTTCCTTCTCGTCGAAACGGACAAAGGACGAGACAGGTGAGTACCGCTTCTCAAAGGTAGCGAAGTGTGGAAAGCCACCAGCAGACTTGCCCTCGATGACGAATGCCAGGGCCAGCAGACTGGCGGCCAGCACAGCCCCCTGTCCGCCCCTCCCATGTATCCTTATCTCTTTCATCGCCGTCCTTCCCTCGACCCTACCTGCTCTCCAGAAGGGCGTTCAGGAAGCAGCAAGGGCTTTCAAATGGCCCATGCGCTTGTCAACTTCCCTTTGCAGTTCGTCTATCTGCCGGCCACTGAGATGGGAGAACCCGCCGATCAACTTGAGGTATTCCCTGACAGGCTTGTGGAATGTCAAGCTCTTGGTAAGCCTGAACTTGCCGTGCTCCGCCTCCCATAGAGGGAACAGGTTTGTCTCCACTGCCATCCGACTGATGGTCAGGGTGTTGTCGGTGGCAGTGTCCCACCCCGATACACACGGAGAGAACACGTGGATGTACACCATGCCATCCTTCACCTCGAGCGCCTTCTCCAGCTTGGCCTTGTAGTCATAGGGATAGGCCATGCTGCCAGTGGCGGCGTAGGACACCCCAGGATGCAGGGCCATGAGCAAGGCCATATCCTTCCCAAAGCTGGCCTTCCCGTGATATCTGGCACCGGCTGGCGCGGTAGGCGTTGCCAGCCCGTAGGTCGTCGTGGTCGTGGCCTGCGCACCAGTGTTCTGCGTGCCCTGATTGTCGTAGCAGATGTAGATGATATTCTCTCCACGCTCGGCCGCTGCCGAAACCGAGGCAAGGCTGAGGTCGGCGGTGCTGCCGTCACCGCAGAACGCCACAACGTTCACGTCCTGTCCCGTACGCTGGAAGTGCCTCTTGATACCGGTTGACAGGGAGGCCGTATGGGTCAACAGGGGCAGGACAGTGGTGATCTTCATGCCGGGACTGCGGTCGTAGCCAGCAAAACCTATGGCCACACAGCCGCCGCCGAATACGGCGACGGTGTTTCGACCCAGCACCTGGAAGGTGAAACGCAGCGTCTTCTCCAGGACACACCCCAGGCAGTTGCCTGAGCCTGGCGTTCCCAGGTCCTCACGGTCCTTGAGCTCCTTATAGGCCTTCTCCAGCTTGGGCTTCTCGAGGAGAAGCCAGCCAACCTTACGTGGCAGCCTTTTCAGATTCATTTTCCCCCCTCCATGCCAAGCCAGGTGACCTGGGGGACGGATTGCCCGGCGGCAGCCCGCTGAAGGACATCAATGGCCCGGTCGAATTGGTCTAAGGTGATCTCCAGCCCACCCAACCCGGCGATGAACCCAACAACGTGGGGTGGATGTGCTGCTCCAAGCAGAGCGGCTCGAAGCTCAGTGTGGACGACTCCCGCCCCCCAGCCAAAGCTCAAATTCCTGTCTATGACCCCGGCGGCGGCCTTGCCTTCCAGCGCCTGACGAAGCTCGGCGGCGGGGAAGGGACGAAAGGACCGCAGTTTGAGCAGGCCCAGCTTCAAGCCGCGCTCGCGGGCCTGGTCCACCACCGCCCTCGCCGTCCCACAGATGCCAGCCATGGTAACAAGCACCAGGTCGGCATCATCAAGGCGGTACTTTTCAAGCAGGCCACCGTACCGCCAGCCAAACACCCGCCCGAACTCCTCATCCACCTCATTGATAACCCTCTTGGCGCTCTCCATACCCTGGGCATGCGAGTGCCTGTACTCCATCACAAGTTGTCCCGAGATGGCCACGTTGTTCACGCAGATGCCCAACTGGGGGTCGAGACTGATATGGGTGGGCCGATAGGGCGGCAGGAAACCGTCCACCGCCGCCTGTTCCGGGATCTCCACTCGCGCCGTGGAATAGGAGACGTAGAAGCCGTCGAAACAGACATTCACCGGAAGCAAGACGTCCGGGTGCTCGGCTATCTTGAAGGCCATGATCGTCGTGTCCAGCACCTCCTGGTTGTCCTCGACGTAGAGCTGGACCCAACCGGCGTCGCGAACGGTGATGATGTCCTGATGAGAGGGGAACCCGGAGCTGGGCCCGATCATCTCCCGCATAGCTATGGCCATCACCACCGGCACCCTCAGTGTGGAGGCCAGGAAGTACGGCTCGTACATGTAGGCAAGGCCCTGCCCCGTCGTGGCGGTGAAGGTCCTGCTTCCCGCCAGGGACGCCCCGATCATGAAGCTCATCACAGCGTGTTCGCTTTCCGCCGGGATGAAGGTAGCGTCCAGTTCACCCCTGTCAATCATGCCGGTCAGGTACTCTATGATGTATGTCTGTGGGGTTATCGGGTACCCGCTGAGCATCGGCACACGCGCCAACCTGACGGCATGCGCCGCGGCTTCAAGCCCGGTGACGGCGGTCACCTTGTGGCGCACTGGCGCCCTGGTCTCAACGACAATCATTTGCCCTCCTCCTTGAACCTCTCTTCCGGAACCATGGTGATCGCGTCAGCCATGCACTCGAAGGCGCATACGCCGCAACCCTTGCAGTAGTCGAGATTGGTGTCAAAGCATTTTTCGCTCTCATACCTAGAATTCGTAGGACAGAACAGCCAGCACTGCCCGCACTTGCGGCACCTCTTCTCATCCATCACCGGCCTCTGCCAGCGCCAGTCACCCGTCCTGGTGATAAACAGGCCCTGATACGCAATCGGGGTTAATGGCTCCTCCATAGACCTTAGAGTCGGCACCGCACGTCCCTCCTTGCTCATAGCTCCACCACCCTGGTCAGTTCATATGCTCGTGTGGCCAGCTTGACATTTTTCTCCACCAGGGCCGGCGCTAACTTCTGCTCCAGGGCAGTGACCACAGACGATATTTGGACCCATCCCGTGGTCTTGGCGAAGGCCCCCAGCATAGCCGTGTTGGCGATGGGCCTGCCAAAGACCTCGAGCGCAAGTTTGTTCGCATCCACCATGCCTATCCTCTTTACGGCCGGCGATAGTGGTATCTGCTCAACAGGCCTGTCCTCGCACCACACCGCTATGCCCGGCTTCTTCAGTCCGGCGAAGACGTCCACCGCCTTGACCAGAGTGGAGTCCAGCACCACCACGCAGTCTGGGTTGTAGACCTGGAGCTGTATGGTCATGGGCTTATCATCAAAGCGGAGGAAACCAACCACGGGCGCATACCTTCGCTCAAACCCGGTGAACATCGGGAATGACCTGGCGAACTTGCCCTCGAGCACGAAGGCCAGCGCCAGCATCCCTACCGCTGCCACCGCCCCCTGCCCGCCCCTGCCGTGTACCCTGACCTCTTTCATGTTTCTCTCCTCTTGTCTGTCAAGGGTGGTTGCCGTGCCCAAGTACGATATGGAACAAGGTCGGTTAAGGCTCGAGCACGTTAGAACTCCCATGCTTGGTGGAATATCAGGTGCGGCGTGTACAAGGGATGCCTACTCCGGCAAAACAAAAAACGCCACAGCCGACAAGGCATAGTGACTTTCCGAACCCTTTTCGGTTCTTATGTCCCGGCGCCGTCGTTGACGCTAGGCTACATGGCCAGATACGGTGTCCGGCGTCCACGGCGGGCGGAGCCGACATGGGCACCAGTAAAGCTCATTTCCTGGCAATCCGCTTCAGTGATGGCCGAAGCGGGTAGACCCAGCCGGGGTCTTCCTCCAGCTTCCTCTTGTGTATGATATTGGCCACCACCGTGGTGAAGTTGCAGTCAATGCACACGTTTGGATTGGCCGCGCTATCCATGATCTCAGGTCGCACGAAGCCATACTTGAACCACAGGTCAGCGCACTTCTCGTTGAGCTCCAGCCACCAGTCAACGGTCGGCGTGCGGTGTCTCCAGAACTTGGACCCCCTGCTCACAGCCCAGGTAATACCCATCGGCTGCACGCCAATGGAGGCGCAGTACTCCATCCCCTCCAGGGTGTACTCGATTGGCTCCATGCCGGGGACAAAGAAGGTGCTCACCTTGCCTTTGCCGAAGACCTCCACCGACCACTTGAGCGCCTGAATCCACTTGTCACGGCCCTGGACCTTGTCCTTGCCGGGGCAGATGGCCCTGAAATAGGCGGGGTTCCAGACCTCCAGGTTGTAGATGGGGCCGGGGCCGTTGGGGTTGCCGCCGCCTTCTTGGTAGAGAGTTTCTAGGACCTCTCGCTCCACCGGGGCGGTGTGGTTCAAACACCCGGGCATGTAGTCAATGCCCATGGCTTCTTTGACCGCCCTCATCCCCCGGACCAATAGCTCGACTTCCTTGGGATGAAACCCGCCGGTGAACAGGAAGTGGGTGAAATGGCCCTCCTTGATGGCCTCTGCAATCGTCTCCTTCAGCTCGCCATACTGCTTTTGAGGCTTGATACGGTCCTTGCGGTAGTGCTCATGGGTCCATACGGAACTGCAATAGTGGCACTGGTCGCCGGTCTTCTCGTAATGGCAGTACGTGGAGAAGTTGTAGACCAGGCAGTCCTTGCCCCGCTGGGCCAGGATGCGTCCCATATCAACCCCTGTAGAGGTCTTCTTGCCATAGTAGGCAGGCCGTGGTATGTGCGAGGCCTTCATGACCAACTTCCCGTCTTTCAGCACCACGAGCTGGCCATCCTCAGCCTTGAGCACGTAGCGCGATTCCGGGTCCTCGCGGACCCCCACCACCGTGCCCTCCGGCAACACCACCTCTTCGGGGACAAACCTCTCCTCCCTGGTCACATGGTCCCACTCGAAGAGCCACTTCCTCTGCTCCTTGTACTTCGTGCCATAGCCGGCGGTGGCGGAATCATCCACGCATACGCCGTCGGTAAGCATCCCCAGCTTCAGCTCGACCTCGTCCCCGATGCGCTTGGCCTTTGCCCTGGTACCCCTGTCCATTGTCTTCGTCACCATAACTTGCACCTCCTAGCGCTTCAACTCGATGTGCCCTCACCACTCAGCCTCTCGTTGTTCCAGCGACAGTAGTAGAGCCTTTCCATCGCTTATTAAAATTCCATTGACTGAATCCGACGTTATTCGGCCTAGTTGTTAATGTAACACTCGCGACGCCATTTGTCAACGTTCCAGCTGACCTTGGACCGCAGACTCTGAGTCGCAGGCACATCTCCTGCATAGAGGCTTCTTACTTGTCAACGCGAACAGGTGTCGCCGCCGAGATACGTGCGTTTCACCCGCTCGTCGTTGGCAAGCTCTCGTGCATTGCCCTGCAATACCAGCGTGCCGGTTTCCAGGACGTAGGCCCTGTCCGCTGCCTGAAGCGCCTTCCGTGCATTCTGCTCGGAGAGGAGTATGGTGATGCCCCGTGCCTTGAGGTCGGCTATGATTTGAAACATCTGGTTTACTATCAAAGGGGCTAGCCCCAGGGACGGTTCGTCGAGCATCATCAGCTTTGGGGCAGCCATCAGCCCACGGGCAATGGCCAGCATCTGCTGCTCTCCTCCGCTGAGGGTGCCCGCCTTCTGTCCGCGGCGCTGGCCCAGGATGGGGAAATGCTCCCCCATCATCTTGTTCAGGTCCTGCGACACCTGCATGAAGTCCGACCTGGGATAGGCCCCCAGTCCCAGATTGTCCTTTACCGTGAGCGGCGCCAGGATCCCCCTACCTTCGGGTACCAGGCAGATGCCCGCGGACACCCTCTTCTCGGGTGGCAAGGCGGTAACGTCCTGGCCCAGGAATACCAGCTTCCCCTTGTAACCCTGGTGAAGGCCGAGGATGGCCCGCAGCAGCGTGGACTTGCCCGCACCGTTTGCCCCGATAAGGGCTACCAGCTCCCCCTGCCGCACCTCGATGCTGACCCCTCGCACCGCCTGGATATTCCCATAGGCGACGTGGAGGTCTTCGACCCTCAGTACTACCTGACTACTCTGTGCCAAGGTAAGCCTCCACGACCTCGGTCGAATTCCGCACCTCCTCTGGGGTGCCCTCGGCGATCTTCTTCCCGAAACACAGGACCGAGACCCGTTCGGATACGTCCATCACCAGCTTCACATCATGGGCCACCAGTACCACAGTTATGCCCCTGGCTACTACGTCCCGGATAAGGCGGTTCACCAGGGCTGATTCTTCGTAATCCATGCCTGCCGTAGGCTCGTCCAGGAGCAGCAACTTCGGGTCAGTGGCCAGTGCCCGTGCTATCTCCAGCTTGCGCTGTTCAATAAGCATCAGCTCTTCAGCGCGCTTATGGGCCAGGGCATCCACACCCACGAAGGCGAGCAGCTCTCTCGCGCGCTCCCGGATGACTCTCTCCTGGGGAGAGGTAGAGAAGGGACGGCGGAAGAAGGTGCTGAGCACTGCCGTCCCGGTACGGCAGTGCCTCGCCAGCATGACGTTCTCCAGCACGGTCATCTCCGGGAAGACGCGGATGTTCTGGAAGGTGCGTGCTATCCCCAGCCGCGTGATGACATGGGGTTTGGCCCTGGTGATGTTCACCCCGCCGAAGTGCACCTCACCAGCCGTGGCTGGCAGCAGACCGGTGACGACGTTGAAGAGCGTGGTCTTGCCAGAGCCGTTAGGCCCGATTATGGCATGCACGCTCCCCGCGTTGACGCTGAGGTCCACCTTCTCCAGCGCCCTGACGCCGGCGAAATCCTTGGTCACCTCTCTGAGTGAAAGCAAAGCCACATCCCTTTCTTTAAGGACACGCGAGACCGTGCCTTACTCGGCCATTGTCCTGGCACAACATCACCCCTGCGTGCCACGGCTCGTGGCCCCCCGAAGACCGCCTTAAGACCGTCGGTCTTCAGGGGGCCGCTCTTCAGCTTCAACCCGCACTAACTCAGGCGGAAGCGCTTGCGCTCCCTCAACCTACTTGGGTGCGGCAGCAGCAACCTTGACAAAGTCGCCGCCCTGGAACTTGAGCAGGTAGGCGGTCTTGAAGGGCCAGCCACCGGAACCCATTGAGAACACGCCGTTGATCCCGGGGAAGTCCTTCAGCTTCTCCAGCTCCGCCCTGATCGCTTCCCTCTCAGTGGCGAGCTTGGCCTTGTCCCCGGTGACCTGCGCCTTCTCCATGGCGTGCTTGATAACGTAGAGGGTGTCATAGGCCACGGGAGTCCAGTAGGCCATCGTCGTGGCCTTCTTCTCCGTGAGGTAGGCCTGATAGAACGCCTGCCACTTGGCCTCGTCCAGCGCGTTGAAGGTCGCAGTGCCCACGTAGACGCCCTCAAGGGCCGCGCCAGCAGCGCTGACAGCCTCGGGCCCGATGAAGTCCTCTGTGGCAAAGGTCAGCTTCGTGCTGGACGGCATCCCCTGCTTGGCCATCTCTGCCACGAACCGGCCGCCCTCGCCGGGGGCGGTGAGCAACAGCACGAGGTCGGGATTGGCCGCCTTGATCTTGGTGACCGCAGCGCTGAACTCGATGTCCCCGATCTTATGCTCGGCCACGGCCACTTCCTTGATCCCGGCCGCCTCCAGCACCGGCTTCATGCCGTTCCACTCGATGAGGAAGATCTGGTCGCTGACCTCCATGAGCCTTCCCACCGTCTTGACCTGAGGATTGTCGGCGAGGAGCCTCTTCAGCGCTGCGCCGGCCGACGCGCCCGGGTCGGTGGAAAGGCCAAAGGTCCACGGTCGGTTCTTCTCGAAGGTGGTGGATGCGTTGGTGATGGCGTCGATCCACGGCACCTTGGCGGTTACAGCCACCGGCGCCGCGGCCTCCGCCTCTACGCCGGTCACCTGGGCCGCGATGACCAGGGCCTTGTCCGCCTGCTCACGCGTCAGAGTCACAGCACGGGCTGCGTCATAGGGACTGTCATAGTATGTAAGCTTCACTGGCTTGCCGCGTATGCCGCCGGCGGCGTTTATCTCGGTGGCAGCCCTGTTCATCGCCCACTGGATATCTTCACCCAGAAACGCAAGGGGTCCGGTCATGGCCACGAAGACCGGTACCTCCCACTGGGTAACTGCTGGCGTTGCCTTGGCACACCCGAAACCGCCAGCGACCAGCGACAGCGCCAGAGCTATGGCGACGATGGTGGAAAACAGCTTTCTCCCTGACATTCCTTAATATCCTCCCTTATGCATTCCTTGCCTACGTTTCAAGTCCTTCATCATCCCATACCCTGGACCCCCCTTTCCCAAAAAGCGGCTTTCAGCCTGGCGGCATGCGACGAGACCGTAACCTACTCCCGGAGAGCCTTGCCGAACAACCGCCTCGATGTTGCAGTCAACGCCTCACTTGCCTGTCGCATCATGCCCTTGGTCAGCAGGCCGTGCGGGCGGAATATCATCACCAGTATCAGTACGGAGGTGAATGCCACCGTGCGCCAGGCGGCGAGTGGGCGGATGAACTCCGGCAGGCTCCAGAGGACTACCGTGCCGACGAACGGTCCCCAGTAGGTGGTGAAACCCCCGACGACGGCAAAGACGAAGATGCTGATCAGGGAAGAGAAGGTGAACATATTGGGCGCCATGTACGTGACATAGTGGGCGTAGTACACTCCACCAAGCGAGGCCATGAAGCCGGAAGCAATGAAGGTGAACATCTTCAACCCGTTGACGTTAACCCCGAGGGCCGCTGCCGCTTCCTCATCGTCATGGACCGCCTCGATGGCCCGCCCCAGCCGTGAGTTCATGAGGCGGGAGAACATGAACAGCAGGGCGAGCGCCGTCAGCCCGCTGAGCGGCAACATATAGGAGAAAAACGGTATGCCATGCATTCCGACACTGCCGCCGAACTGCTTCAGGTTGAGGAAGACCACGCTCACTATCAAGAAGAAGCCAATGGTGGCGATGGCCACGCTAAGCCCCTTGACGCGCAGCATGAGGAGA
>JBFMDE010000037.1:0-15901 GCA_040754215.1 Chloroflexota bacterium | reverse complement strand
TTCTACCATCACAGCCAGAATGACAGCGATTGCAAAAGCAGCGTAGATAGCTTTCACGAAGCACCTCCGTAAGAGATGCTCCTATACTACTCCTAGTAGTTATGTGAGTCAACAAGATAGGCATATCGTCGAATTCCTTGCGGTAAGCATCGCTCTTTTCGGGGGCAACGCGCACGTTCACACCGCAAATGTAGTCCAATAGGCTGTCACCGCGCCGGAAGTTCATCTCCAGGTTGGGCAACTGTGATATCTTCTGAATTGCTTGCCGGAACTGAGCGGAGTCAGCCTCGAAGGGGTCGAGGCCGAGGTCGTAATCCACGATCAGGCTGAGCCAGAGGCGCAGACGACATATCTCGATGGCCTGTTGCTGTATGTCCACGCCGTAGAGGCAGTTTTCGACTATGTGGGCCTTGGTCTGATGGACCCAGTTGCTGCCTTCACGGCGCGCAGGGTCGACAAAGCCGTTGGCAATAGTCTCGGAGATGCGCCGGATGTTGACGAGTTCGTGCAGGAGCCCAACCGGGAATGCTCCTGAGCCTACGGCCGGGTCGCACATCTTGATGCGACTGACCGCGTCCAACAGGCGGCGGCCGCCGGTGGGCGTGAACTCCGTCTTGAGGAGTGCCAAGTCGTCGGCATCTAGACCGGCAGTAGCATCAATGGCGAACAGTGCACGTATCCTTTTGTCCCATTCCTCGCCAGGCAGTTGACCCTTCAGATAGAGTCGCAGCGCCTCGCGGCAGATGAAATGCACAACGATGCGTGGCGTGTAGTAGGAGCCAGTAGCCTTGCGCTTGTCCGGAGCATTGTATTCTGCGGTGGCCTCCGCATGCAGGACTATGGACTCGAACACCTTGCCGAGCATCTCGGGGTCCACGGCAACGTCCTGATCAAGCGGCGTGTCTTCGCGGACCGTGAAATTGAAGGCTTCGAGCAGGTGGTCAAAAACAGAGCCAAAGGTGCTATTGCGGATAAGTAGGGGTGGATAGTTCCTTCTCTGTTTTGACGATGGCGAAGGGAATTCGTCATCGTCAAACAGCCCGCCGTTGAGGAATGGGATGCCCTCCAATCGGTAGGCACTTCCTGGGGCAGTTGCCAGGGTCAAGAAAAGCCTTTCCAGGAAGTCCGCGTAATAACTGCAGTCGCCGGGACGGTTTCGGTAGGGCTCAAAACCCGCCAGCAAGTAGTCGCGCTGCCGGTTCAGCCACCCCCGGTTCTGAAGAAAGTAGAGGAAAAGCAAGCGCTCCAACAGGAGCTGTGCGCGGCTGTACGCCTCCGTCGATGACAGCTTCTGGAGCTGCTCGAGGTCGGCCTTGATAGCTTCCAGGGCCTTATCAAACCGCTTGAAGAACTCGCGGGTCAGTGGTTCTTTGTCGAAGGCAGCAGCCCAGGTCTTGAGCCAATCAGCGGAGTCGGCAGGGTCAGCAGGCCAACGAAGGGCTGGCAGATTGAATTCGCAGAGCGTCCGCAGATAGGGATTCTCACGTTGCCACCCGAACATGGCGAGGCGCGCCTTCTGCATCTTCTCCCCACGAAAGTGAGCGAATGTGATTCGGTTGTAGTCCCGTGTCGCGCAGATGAAAAGCAGGTTGCCATGTTGCCAGGTGGGCAGGTGGGAGTTGCGACGACGGTTAGTGGCCAACCCGCGCAGGATTTCACGCAGGAGACCACTGTGAACGCGGTCATCGTTGAATTCTACCAAGAAGATACCCCATGGCTGGCTGGCCGTCATGCTCCGCACCTGGCGGACTTGACCTCCGGATAAGGCATTGGCATGGTGCTCGGCCACGCGTAGCGTATCCGCAGACCACTCGAACGTCAGGTCGTCCGACTCGCAGTCCTCAATGGGCCAATCCAATTCGTCTCTGAGGTATCCGACCAACGAAGGAAACGTTTTCACGGCCCGAAGCCGATCAGGGTCAAGGTTCGCCATGTCCCGTCTCCCCTAAGAAAGCTCCATCCATGCCTTAAGGCTTGGCTTGACACCCACGGGTGCCTGAACCTGTTTTAGATAGGTGTTCTTGATGTGCTTGTCCATCTTGGCACGGATTCCCGTTAGCGTTTCTCGCTCGATGGTACAGCGTCGCGGTGTGTCGGGCTGGCTCCGGACCAGGTCAATGATGTCGGCCATATCCTCAGATATCTCCCCGGTGGCCAGGTCGTAGAGATACCACCTGGCGAACCCAGCCTCTTCGGTCCATTTCTCAGCGCCTTCAATGCCGCTGTCGAGGTCGCGAACGGTCGGGGCGGGAAGCCCATAGCAGAAGAACACCGCGCGGCTACCTGGAGACGGATGGTCCTTGCCGCTAAAGACGCGGCCTGGAAGCATGTTCAGGTGGTCTTCTAGTCCGGGGTCTTCCTGCAATAGTCTTTGGAACTCAAGGTGCATCTCTTCCGTTGTGGTCGTGGTGCCTTCATATTTGTGGAGGAAGTCCTTCAGAAGCTTTGGAGATTCTCAGCGTCTTGTTCGATACTTTTCTGTACAGCTTCAGAAGGTCCTCCAGTTCATCCGGAGGTAGGAAATTCCAGTAGGCGACGGCGCCACGGACTGTCTTCTGCTCAGGATGGTCGGCAAGTATCACTTGCTCAACGTCCGGGTCAAGTCTGCGGTCAACGCGGCCGATTCTTTGCATAAGGCGCACAGGATTCCAGTGCAAATCATAGTTGACCAGGCGAGTGGCGTCCTGAAGGTTCAGGCCTTCCGAAAGGACATCGGTTGATATCAGGACGCGGGTCTCTGCCAGCTTCTTGGCAGTCAATTCTTTGCTGGACAGGCCATTGTAATACGGCGCGAATTGCGTGATGACGTCACCACGGTCGCGCTTGTCATAGCTGTCCACTTCATCGAGCCCCTTGATACCAGCCTTCTCCAGCTCTTTCCTCAGGTAGCGCGCTGTTGCCATGAACTCCGTGAAGATGATGACCTTATGGTCTTTGAGTACAGGGTCTGTCTTGAGCAGCTTGATAAGGGCCTTCAGCTTATCGTCTTGAGCGGGCTTAAACTTCTTCAGTTCTTTGACAAATTCAATGATCCCATCCATGTCCAGATAGGTCTCTTCGATGATCTCCTCGACCTTGTATTCATCGCGCGACAACTCTTCGATGTCATCCAGCATCTCTGGACTGACGACGTCTTCGTTCTCTTCATCCAGTTTTTCAGGGAAGAGTTCAAGCTGTTTTTTCTGCACGTGGCTGATGATTTCGCCACGGAGGGCCATCCAACGCTCCAACCTGCCCTTTTCGCCGCTGGTCTGGCTGTGTTTGGTGACAAACGCCAGCATTCTCAGAAGAAGCTGCTGGCATGACACATCAAACGCCCACGCTGAGCTTTCAAAGCGTTTTAGGAACAGTATGCGGATGAGTCGGACAAGCTGCTTCTGTCGGTTTTCTTCAAAGGGGTCGATGCTGGTGTCTGGTCCTTTGTAATAGAAAAGGGGGTAGTACATTGCGAGCGAGAACAACGGCTTGTTCCTGGCAAAGGCTTTTTCGATCATACCCAGGAGACCGCCGTAAGTCTTCTTGATTGAATACTCCGCGATCTTCGGCAGTTCCCGTTTTGGAAAGATAGCTTTCGATCCACCATGCTGTTTCTGGCTCTTCTGAACATAAGCCCGGCTCCGCTGTACGACCAGTGCCCGGAACAGGGAATCGTTAAGAAGGACCCTCTCAGCTTCCGCAGTGTTGGTCTCTGAAAGAACTTCACCTTTGCCCGGTTCACTTGCCACAATCTTCTCAAGGTCTTTCTCGAGCTTCCCGAAATGGCCTGGGAGGGAATGGATGCCGAGCGGGGCGGAACCGAAGTAGTTCGATTGCCGTTGTGTGAAAAGTTCAATCATGTGCTGCAAATCGCGCAGGCTGTTGTTTACCGGAGTTGCCGTCAGGAGGAAGACTGTTTTCCCCTTGCAGATATCGTAGAGCTTCCAGTAGTGGGTCTTGCCGATAACGCCAGGATTGCGGAAATGGTGTGCCTCATCAATAACGATGACGTCGGCCAGTTCTTTGATACGGCCCAATCTTTCGGGATAGTCGCCACTCCTGAGTAAATCGGTGTGGTTGAAAATGCTCAAGTTGCTGAAGTCGTGGACGACGCCGAGACTCGGGGTGTACTTCTTGATGTGCTTTTCCCAGACTGGCTGGCGCGCCGCCTTGGGCACAAAAAGGGCCACGCGTTTACGGTCGTACAAGACGAGGCGTTCGATAAGCATGAGCCCGATAAGAGTCTTGCCCAACCCGACACCATCGCAGAGGAAGGCACTGCCAAACTGGTTAGCGATCTTCATGAGCGCCTGGTAACCTTCCTTCTGGTACTGGTCAAGCTTCGGATACAACTGCGATTTCGTCTTTTCCCACTCCCCTACGGTCATTTCGTGGCCACGCAGATATTCCTGGAGCGACTTGGCATACACGTCAAAAGGAGAATACTCGTGGGTATGACGCTCGATCACCTTGAGTATTTCACCCGAGACATCCTCTGCTTCATTCCAATGTCGTTCGTACCACTCTTGAAGCAACTCGACTTCTCGTCGGAGCTGTATGTTTAGCTCGACATTCGTGGTAAGGCCAGGCCGGGTGAAGTTGCTGGAGCCCACCAAAGCAGAGGAACCGACCACAGCGTGTTTGGCATGGGTGATGTATGCCTTGGCATGGAACTTCTTCTTGGTGTAGACGCGGCACTGAATTTGTTTTTTCGAGATTGCCTCGACAACTGCAGGGACCCCAGATAGGAAATCGTTGGTTTCCTTCTCCTTCTCAATGCTGCTGTCAAGAACCTTACTAACACCGTCCAGGAGTGCTTTCTTGGTGGTTTTCGACACGGTATCGCCCATCATGATCCGCAATTGGTTCAGCTTCTGCCATTGGCCATCCAATGCCAGGAGCGCGCCGATTTCAAAGTAGCCGGTGGCTATGTCGAAGTTATGCGCGATATCGGCCCAGTCATAGAGGTATTGCTGCACCTTCCAATCCGTATCGCTGTTGTCAACGATGAACAGGTCTGCCCCCGTCCTCAGCTTGGCCGTGCGGGTCTTTTCCATCTGGTCCGCCTGATCTCTGGCCTCGCCGAGGCGGGTCCCGAAAAGCGCATCTCCTAGACCAGCCTGTTGATGTGCGTTCCTCCTCGACTTACTCATGCAGCCCGCCTCATTTGCCTTTGTCCCCCTATGGACATGCACCCGACTGCGCCACAGATGACGACAGACAACTGATGTCGCGATAACCAGGTCTTTTTGACACGCCTCATTCTACGACCGCCCGTGATCGACGCGCAAGGTATCCCATTTTGGAGCGCCCCATGGGACACGTATTAGCCAGGGGCCAGCAGGTGGCAACTTCGAAGGGGCATGGGAACCGGCCCACTACCCCGGGGGCGGGCTTTCGACCAGGGTGGCGCGGGCCGTCTGCTGGGAAGAGCCACGGTAGAAGACTATCTCCACGGTCTCGCCCACCTTGCGGCTGACGATGGCCCGCCTCAGCTCCTCACTGCTCGCCACCTTCTGCCCGCCGAAGCTGGTGATGACGTCGCCCTGCTGCAACCCCGCACTGTCCGCGGGACTGCCACGGGTCACCGAGACCACCATCACCCCCTCCTCCACCGCCAGGTTGTACCGTATCGCTACCGCCCGGCCCACCGTGGCCATGGATATGCCGAAGAACGGCCGTACCACGTAGCCCTTGTTGATGAGCGACTCCACCACTGAGAGCGCAGGGGTGATGCTGATGGCGAAGCCGATGTTCTGGGCTTCGCCAGCGATGGCCGTGTTTATGCCCACCACCTCGCCAGCCATGTTGACCAGCGGGCCACCGCTATTCCCAGGGTTGATGGCGGCATCGGTCTGGATGAGGTCATAGAGCACAGCGTCATTCTGCACCTGTATGGAACGCCCCAGGTAGCTCACGATGCCGGCGGTGACCGTGGGCCCGCCCTCCAGGGCCAGGGCATTGCCTATGGCTATCACCCAGTCGCCCACCTTGAGCTTGCCCGAGTCACCCAGGCGGGCCGCAGGCAGCCCACTGGCATCTACCTTGACCACCGCGACGTCGGTCCAGGGGTCGCGCCTTATCTCCACGGCATCGAAGGCACGCCCGTCATTGAGGGTGACCTTCACCTTCTGGGCACCCTCCACCACGTGGTTGTTGGTCATGATGTAGCCGTTGGGGTCTATTATTACGCCCGTGCCGGCCCCGGTCTCCGGGTAGGGGCGCAGGAAGATGTCGTAGGCCACCGCCTCGGTCTGGATGGCCACCACGGAGGGCGTCACCCCTGGCACCACGTCGGCCACCGAGGGAAGCGGCGTCGAGCCACCACCCAACTGCGGCGGCGTCCAGCCGCTCTGTATCGGCGGGGGTGTAGCCGTGGGACTAGTGGTAGGCGCCGGCGTGAGCTCAGGAAGGCTCAGGGTACAGCCCGCGAGGGCTACGCTCAATGCCAGAATAAGGGCCACTACGCCCAGGACGGTCTTGCGCATCTCTCTACCTCCTGAAGGGCAGCCATGTATTTTAGCACCGTGCCTCCCTCAGGAGAAAACACGCTCGCCCTCTCCCTGGCCTGTCCTGAGCTTGTCGAAGGATGAGGGTGAATCCCCCCTCCCTCCGACTCCCTCCCGCCAGGGGAGGGAGTGTCAGATGGGGAGGGGGAATCCGACTGCTACACCTCGGGCTGCTCGGCCGGTGCCTTCTCCATGATATGGCGCGAATGTTCAGAAGTTGTTAAGGCCGACTGCTACACCTTGGGCAGCTCGGCCAGTGCCTTTTCCACTGCCTCCTTGGGGTACTCGAAGTCCTGGAGCTTGCCGGTCAGGTACTCTTCGTAGGCTCCGAGGTCGAAGTGGCCATGGCCGCTCAGGGCGAGCACGATGGTCTTCGACTCCCCGGTCTTCTTGCACTCCAGGGCCTCGTCAATGACTACCTTGATCGCATGTGAGGGCTCCGGCGCCGGGAGGATGCCCTCGGCACGGGCGAAGGTGACCGCGCTCTGGAATGTGGCCACCTGCGGCACCGCCCTGGCCTCGACAAGGCCCAGCCTGCAGAGGTGAGAGATGATGGGGGCCATGCCATGGTAACGCAACCCTCCGGCATGGATCCGAGGCGGGATGAAGCCATGGCCCAGGGTGTACATCTTCGCCAGAGGTGCCATCCCGGCCACGTCCCCAAAGTCGTAGGCATAGGGCCCCTTGGTGACGCTGGGGCAGGCCGTAGGCTCCACTGCGATGAGGCGGACCTTCTTGCCCTTGAGCTTGTCGGGGATGAAGGGCAGTATGGCGCCGGCGAAGTTGCTGCCGCCGCCGATGCAGCCCACGATGATGTCGGGGTAGCACTCCGCCTTCTCCATCTGCTTCTTGACCTCCTGGCCCACCACCGTCTGGTGCAGCAGCACATGGTTGAGCACGCTTCCCAGGGAGTAGCTGGTATCGTCCCGCCCGGCGGCGACCTCCACGGCCTCGCTGATGGCGATGCCCAGGCTACCCGGCGAGTCGGGGTCCTGCTCCAGTATCTTGCGCCCGATGTTGGTCTCGGTGCTGGGGCTGGGCGTCACCTGCGCCCCCCAGGTCTCCATGGCGATGCGGCGATATGGCTTCTGCTGGTAGCTGACCTTCACCATGAAGACCTTGCACTCAAGGCCCATAAGCTGACAGCCCAGCGCCAGCGCGCTGCCCCACTGCCCGGCGCCGGTCTCGGTGGCCAGCCGCTTGATGCCCGCCTTCTTGTTGTAGTACGCCTGGGCCACGGCGGTGTTCAGCTTGTGGCTGCCCACGGGGCTAAGCCCCTCGTACTTGTAGAAGATCCTGGCCGGGGTGTCCAGCGCCTTCTCCAGGCGATAGGCACGCGACAGGGGTGAAGGGCGGTACATCCTGTATACCTGCTGGACTTCCTCCGGAATCTCGATGTACCGCTCTTTGCTGGACTCCTGCTCGTTCAGCGCCTGCGGGAAGAGGAACGGTGGCAGGATGGTCGGCTCCTTGGTGCCCGGATGCAGCAACGGCGGCAGAGGTTGAGGCAGGTCTGGCAACACGTTGTACCAGGAAGTAGGCATCTCCTGCTCAGTTAGTGTGAACTTGACTTGTTTCATGTTTCCCCCTTTCTTACCTTACCATCTTCATGCTTATTGATAACCCCTGTTGTGACCCTGAGCCCGGTCTTTACAGGAGTCTGGCTGCCCTACGTTATCTAATGCCCCGCGCAGCCCCTTGACAAAGGATTCAAGGCCCTGCGATTGGCCATCACGCATGAACTGTACCAGACGGCTGCCCACCACGACACCGTCGGCGACCCGTGCCGCACGCCGCGCCAGTGCCCCTGAGGAAATGCCGAAACCAACGCACAGCGGCTGGCTGGCCACCTTCTTCACCCTGGCCACGAATTGCTCCAGGTACTCCGGGAGTTGCTTCCTGGCACCGGTGACACCGGTGACGGAGACCAGGTAGATGAAGCCTCGCGACCTCTGAGTCACCAGCCTCACCCGCTCCTCGGTGCTGGTGGGCGCCAGAAGGTAGACCAGGTCCAGCCCCTCCTTCACCGCGCTCAGTTCCACATCCTCCCCCTCCTCGGGGGGCATGTCGGTGATGATGAGGCCGTCAATGCCCGCCTTCGAGGCGGCACGGCAGAAACGCTCCGGGCCGAAGCTGAGCACCGGGTTGAAGTAGGTCATGAACAGCAGGGGGACGTCCACCAGGTCCCGCAGCCTGGCCGCCTCCTCCAGGCACTTCTGCGGGGTCACCCCACCCTGCAACGCCACGTGGCTCGCCTCCTGGATGGTGGCGCCGTCGGCCAGCGGGTCGGAGAAGGGAATTCCCAGCTCCACTGCATCGCAGCCGCACGAGGCCAGCCTGGGCACCACCTGTAGAGTCTCTTCCATGTTGGGATAACCCATCGTCACGTAGGCGATGAGCGCCTTGTGCCTCGGGTCGGCGAAGATTGACGCGATACGGCTCATCCCAGGCCTCACCTCAAACCCTCATCGCCCTGGCCACTATGTCCAGGTCTTTGTCGCCCCTTCCGGAGAGGTTGACCAGCACCATCTTCTCCCGGGGCAACGTCGCTGCCAGCCTTGCAGCGTGGTACACGGCGTGCGCCGGCTCCAGCGCCGGCATTATGCCCTCGCTCCGCGAGAGCAGGCGGAACCCGTCCAGGGCCTCATCGTCGGTAACAGAGACGCACTCGACGCGTCCCACGTCCTTGAGATAGCTGAGCTCAGGCCCTACGCCGGGATAGTCCAGCCCGGGGGCGATGCTGTGGGCCTCAGCTATCTGGCCATGCTCGTCCTGCAGGAAATAGGACCTGGTGCCGTGGAATGCCCCCACCCTGCCCCGACATAGCGAGGCAGCGGACTTAGCACTGTCCTTCGACCCGCTCCCGCCAGCCTCGACCCCGATGAGCCTCACCTGCACATCGTCCAAGAAGGCATAGAATATGCCCATGGCATTGCTGCCGCCGCCGACGCAGGCCACGATACAGTCGGGCAGTCGCCCGCAGAGGGACATGACCTGCTCCCTGGCCTCCCGGCCTACGACGGACTGGAAGTCGCGCACCATCATCGGGTAGGGGTGCGGGCCGACCACCGAGCCCAGCATGTAATAGGTGTCCCGCACATTGGTTATCCAGTCCCTCATCGCCTCGGTGATGGCGTCCTTCAGCGTGCGGCTGCCGGTGGACACCGGGCGCACCTCGGCGCCCAGCACCTTCATGCGGAACACGTTATGGGACTGCCGCCGCACGTCCTCTTCACCCATGTAGACGACACACTCCAGCCCCAGCAGGGTGCACACCGTGGCCACGGCCACGCCGTGCTGCCCGGCACCGGTCTCCGCCACCACGCGCTGTTTCCCCATGCGCCTGGCGAGAAGGCCCTGCCCCAGCGCGTTGTTTATCTTGTGTGCCCCGGTATGGGCCAGGTCCTCCCGCTTCAGGAATACAGAGGCGCCGCCCGACCTGGCCGACAGGTTCCTGGCGTGATAGACGGGCGTGGGACGTCCCACCCAGTTCTGGCACATGGCCTCGAACTCGCTCCAGAAGGCGGCGTCGCCGCTGGCGGCGGCGTAGGCCGCCTCCAGCTCCGCCAGGGGAGCCATCAGCGTCTCCGGGACGAACCTTCCACCGTAGGGGCCGTAGTGTCCTTTCTGGTCTGGCAACTGGAACCGGGCGCTCCTGGTGATCATGGGCCCTCCTGCCTTACCGCCTGGATGAAGTCGCGGACCTTGCTGGGGTCCTTCTCGCCCGGCGAAGCCTCCACGCCGCTACACACGTCCACGCCGTAGGGCTGGACCATGGTGATGGCCAGCCAGACATTGCCGGGGTGCAATCCGCCGCCGAGGACGACGGGGCCGTACTGCGCCGCCTGCCGCGCCAGGTCCCAGTTGAAGGTCACTCCCGTGCCGCCATGCCTTCCCTCCAGGTAGCTGTCCAGGAGGTAGGCGCTCACGCGGTACTGCGGCAGGAGGGCCAGGGAGCCCTCATCCTTCACCCTGAAGGCCTTTACCACCCGTGGGAACAGGCCCTGGCAGTACTCCGGGCTCTCCGAGCCGTGCAGTTGCGCTATATCCAGGGCACAGGCCGACATTATCTCCTGCACGCGTTCCACCTCGCTGTCCACGAACACACCAACCTTGGATATATACGGCGGGAGGTGCTCTACGATGTGGCGCGCCTGCTCCACCGTCACCTGTCGCGGGCTGGGGGCAAAGACAAACCCCAGGGCATCGGCGCCGCAGTTGACGGCATGAAGCGCATCACGCACATTGGTGATGCCGCATATCTTCACCTTAGTCATCGGCCACCCCCAGAAGCTCGCGAATCTTCGCTGCGGGGTCGGCGGCGGTCACCAGGGACTCCCCGACCAGCACGGCATGCACCCCCGCTCGCTCCAGCATCACGATGTCGGAGCGACTGGAGATGCCGCTCTCGCTCACCACCACAACTGATGGAGGGAGCAACGGCCGCAGCCTCAGAGTTGTATTCAGGTCCACGGTGAAATCAGACAGGTTGCGGTTGTTTATGCCCACGACCCGAGCGCCGGACGCCAGTGCCTTCTCCATGTCCCGTTCGTCGTGCACCTCCACGAGTGCCTGCATTCCCAGGCCCCGGGCCAGCTCCCGCAAGGTGCGCAGCGCCCCATCGCTCAGTATGGCGGCGATGAGGAGCACGGCATCGGCGCCGTGGAGCCGTGCCTCGAACACCTGGTAGGGGTCCACGATGAAGTCCTTGCACAGCACAGGCAGCTCCGTTGCCCCCTTTGCCGCCTCCAGGTCGGCGAAGCTGCCGTGGAAGAAGACCGGCTCGGTGAGCACCGAGATGGCCGCCGCCCCACCCCGTGCATAGCTCCTCGCCTGGGCCGCCGCATCCAGGGAGCGGTTGAGCCAGCCCTTGCTCGGCGAGGCGCGCTTGACCTCCGCGATGATGCTGATGGTGCCCGGCCTCAGCGAAGCGACGAAGTCCCTCGCCGGTTCAGCCTTGCAGGCGGCAGCCGCTACCTGCGACGTAGGGACCTTCTCCCTGCGGCGGTCCAGCTCCTCCAGTGTGCTCGACACTATGCGGTCGAGCATGCCCTTCACTGCATTCATGACACCGCACCCACACCCTGCGTAAAGCGGGCCAGGTCGCCCAGGACCTTGAATGCACGTACGCTATCGATGCTCTCGGCGGCCACCGCCATCCCCTCGGCGAAGTCGGCGGCCCTGCCCGCCATCACCAGCGCCGCCGCAGCGTTCAGCAGCACCACGTCCCGCCGCGGGCCCCTCTCCCCCTTCAGCACCGCCAGCGTGAGCTTCGCATTCTCCTCGGCAGTGCCGCCCCTGAGCTCCTCGAGGGTAGCAGACGGGAGTCCCAGGCCCTGAGGGTCGAGGTAGTCGGTGGTTATCTCACCGCCGTCCAGTCGCGTCACACGGCTCGGCCCGGTGACCGACAGCTCGTCCAGCCCGGAGTCCCCGTGCACCACCATGGCCCTGGAGGCGCCCAGCCGGAGCAGGACTCGTGCCAGCAGGTCGGTCAGGTGGGGCGAGTAGACGCCGATCAGTTGCACCGAGGCCGACGCCGGGTTGGTCAAAGGGCCGAGGATGTTGAAAATCGTGCGTACGCCCATCTCCCGTCGTGGCTGTGCAGCGTGTTTCATCGCGGGGTGGAACCGGGGCGCAAACAGGAAGCCCATCCCCACCTCGTCTATGCACCTCCCCACCGCCTCCGGGCCCAGGTCTATCTTCACTCCCAGGGCCTCCAGCAGGTCAGCGCTGCCGCAGGAGCTGGACACGGAGCGATTGCCATGCTTGGCCACCGCCACACCAGCACCGGCCACCACCAGGGCCACCGTGGTGGAGATGTTGAAGGTCCCGCTGCGGTCTCCTCCGGTGCCACAGGTGTCCACCAGCGGCGTCCGCTGCGTCCTGACCTTGAGGGAGGCAGCCCGCATCGCCCTTGCGCATCCGGCGACCTCCTCCACCGTCTCCCCCTTCATGCGCAGTGCGGTGAGGAAGGCGCCGACCTGTGCCGGGGTGGCCTCCCCCCGCATCACCTCCCCCATGGCAGCCTCGGCCATCTCCTCGCCCAGGCCCTGCCTCTCCACCAGCATCGCGATACCTTCCCTTATCACGCTCATCTCACTAATGTCCAGTCCGGTTAGTGTATTGCACTATTATTCTCCCTCCCCTGGCGGGAGGGAGATAGAGGGAGGGGGATTCACCCTCACCTACACCTCTCCCGTCAAGGGAGAGGGATTGCTCAAGGCATTCACGAGACTTCGCACTAACTCCTCCGCCCGGCGTGAACTCCCCGACTTGTCGGGGCCTCCGCCGCTCTCAGGGCACTCTCCAGGACCTCTACCTTCTTCAGCGACTCCCTGTACTCGTACTCCGGCTCGGAATCGGCCACGATGCCTGCACCCCCCTGCATGTAGGCCATGCCGTCCACCATGACGATGGTGCGTATGGTGATGCAGGTGTCCATGTTGCCGGTAAAGCTGAAATACCCCACCGCGCCGCCATACGGCCCGCGCCTCAGCCCTTCCAGCTCGTTGATTATCTCCATGGCCCTGACCTTGGGCGCCCCGGTCAGTGTACCCGCCGGGAAGCAGGCCCGCAGCAGGCTGAAGGCATCTTGGCCCTCCGCCAGCTCACCCTGTACCGAGGAGACTATGTGTACCACGTGTGAGTACTTCTCTATCGCCATCGAGACCGGCACCCGCACCGTGCCGAAGCGGCACACCCGGCCCAGGTCGTTCCTCCCCAGGTCCACCAGCATCACGTGCTCCGCCCGCTCCTTGGGGTCGGCCAGCAGGGAGGCTGAGATGGCATCGTCCTCCTCCTCTGAGGCCCCTCTGGGCCTGGTGCCGGCTATGGGCCTGGTCTCCGCCTGGCCCTCTTCCAGCCGCACCAGCATCTCCGGAGAGGAGCCGATGAGTTGGAAGGCGCCGTAGTCCAGGTAGAACATGTAGGGCGATGGGTTCAGCGTGCGCAGCGCGCGGTACACCGAGAACGGCTCTGCCGTGGTGCGGCGGCGCAAACGCTGCGAGACTACTATCTGAAAGGCGTCGCCGGCGGCGATGTACTCCTTGGCCGCCCTCACCGCCTGCCGGTACTCCTCGGCAGTGAAGTTTGACACCGGCTCCGCCTGGCCCATACCCTTTTTGGAGACGCCGGCTGGAGAGGTCGCGAGGTAGTCCATGTTGGGAAGCGGCAACCCCTTGACAGTCTGGCCACTGGCCATATCCGGAGTCAATGGCCGGTGCAGGCTGGCTACGATGGCCTCGACCCTGTCCGTGGCCTCGTCCCAGGCCGGGCCGGGGTCGCCGCCGACCGGCACGTTGCACACCACCTTCATCTTCTGCTGCACGTGGTCGAAGATTACCAGGGTATCGGTGAACATGAAGAAACAGTCCGGCAGTTGCAGCTCGTCCTTGGGGGCCGGCGGCAGCTTCTCGAAGAAGCGCACCATGTCGTAGGAAAGGTAGCCCACCGCCCCGCCGAAGAACCGCGGCAGGCCGGGAACCTTGACCACGCGGTACTCTGCGAGCAGCCCCTGGAGCACATGCAGCGGGTCCGTCCCTGCCAGTGGCACCCGCTCCTGGTGGCCGTTGCGCGTTATTACCCCTTCTCGCTCATCGGCGCGGAACATCAGGGAGGGGCTGGTGCCGATGAAGGAATAGCGCCCCACATGCTCCCCCTTCTCCACGCTCTCCAGCAGGAAGCAGGGTGAGCTGCCTCTCAGCTTGAGGAACACCGACACTGGGGTCTCCAGGTCGGCGGGTAGCTCCCGGAATACCGGGACCCTCTTGTCGGCCTCGGCCATGTGGCAGAAGCCTTCCCTGTCGGTCGAAAAGCCCTCAGTCTTCAATTCTTTCCACCCCCGGCCCGCAGGGCCGGATAAAACAAAGACCCCTCGCCCGAGGGGCGAGAGGTCAACGCTCGCGGTGCCACCCTCTTTTGGTGTTGCCACCGTCTCATATGTAGGTACGGAGGGCGAACCCTCGATACCCCGGGCCCTGATAACGCTGCCCCTGCGTCAAAGCCTACTCGGGAGCTTCATCTCCCTTTCAGTTTGCGGCTCCCAGGTCCATTCAGCCTCTGCGCCGGCATCGGGCTCACACCTTGCCCCGACTCTCTGAGCCTCGCTGGAGACGTACTAGTCCTGTTCTCAGCCTTTCTATATATGTCGAGTTAACGAAAAGTAAACCACAACGCTCAACTTTTGTCAACCTGCTCCTGCCACAGGCGCTCCACGGTGCGGCGCACCAGGTCGTAGCCGTAACCGCGGCGCTGTAGGAATTGGCTGAGCCGTCGGAAGAAGGCCCTCTCGTCCAGGCCGTGCAGGGTACGGGCCTTCTTGCTGGCGGCCCGGTATGCCCCCTCCTCCTCGTCCACATCCTGGACTGCCTCGGCGATGACCTCGCCCTCCACGCCCTTCCGCCTGAGCTCCTGTTTCAGCAGGCGGCGTCCGCGGGGCCGCGATGACTCCCGGCCCTCCTTCCAGAACCTGGCAAAGGCGGCATCGTCCACCAGGCCAAGCCCCTTCAGCCTGGCCATCACCTCGGCGATAGCTGTGGAGGCGAACCTGCCCCGCCGCAGCCTGTCCCTGACCTCCTTCTCGCTTCGTGGGCGGTACCCCAGGTAGCGGACGGCGGCCTGGTGGGCGCGGTACAGCTCGTCGGCCCTCACCAGCTCGGCCACCTGCTGCGAGGAGAGGCCCATGCCCACACGGAGGCCTTTCTCCGCAGCCACCTCAGAGGCCACGGTGAGGGCCGGCAGGCCATCCAGGGAGACGCCGACCCTGCCCCTTCCCTGCTTCTCGATGGCGGTGACCTTTGGGTTTCGCGATTGCACTGTAGTATATAGTCCCGTTAATGGGCCCCGTTACTATTCTCCCTCCCCTGGCGGGAGGGAGTCAGAGGGAGGGGGATTGTTCAAGGGATTCATGAGACTTCACACTAAGAAAGGGGCCTCAGACATACGACGGGCTCCTGCGCCAGCAACTCCCTGAGCACAGAGAAGTCCGGCAGGCCCAGCGCTTCCGCCACTGCCGCATCTATCGCTCTTCGTGCAGGGTCTTCTGCCATTTTTGGGAAGGGGAGCAAAGGCTGGCTACACAACTGGTCGTACGCCAAAGCGAGACTTTGCTTCTGTGCAAGGGTAAGTGCCGAGACGTCCAGCGCAGCCATCCCTTCCAGAGTGGGTTGCTTGAACCCTACCCAGGCCCCTCTGGTTTCCTCTCTAATAGCCAACCTGCCAATCAATCCAGGCGTGCAATTCAGCCAAAGAGTTAACACTTTCTCCAATTCAACATCGTCTTCCAAAAGTGCAATATGCCTATCAGATTGGCTCATAATCTCTCCGTGGGGTTCGTAGGATGTGCCCATAGCTTCAACCCTTTCGCAACCCCATATAGTCCCTTGTAGGTAGGACCTTCTCGCTCTTTAGCCAAACCC